>NZ_JBEXGU010000017.1:0-89906 GCF_040607515.1 Streptosporangium sp. NPDC005286
GTCACAGCGGTGGCCGTCCCTCGAACCTGTGGCCCTAGGCCTACAGGTTCACATGCGCACGAACTTGCTCGGCCTCACGATCTGCGGCTGGAGTACTAGTTCCACACCTGCCGGCAGGAGCTACTGGACCGGACCTTGATCTGAAACCACCACCATCTTCTCCATGGGCTGCGCGAGCTCGAGATCGTTTATAACGAGCATCGGCCGCACCGGGCTCTCCGGCAGACAACTCGGCTTCGGCCACTTCCCGATCCCAGCACCAACCAAGCCTCTATCACGCCGCTCGACATCCGCCAACATGATCGACTCGAGGAGTCTTGAAGGAGTACTGACATGCGGCTTGACCTGGCGAGATAATTAATCGGCACCCGTAGGGCCACCATGTCGCCTTGATGGTCTGGTGCCGTACTGGCTGGACTGATCGCGAGCCGAGCGACTGGTTCGTGATGCGTGGTCTGCGGTAAGGTGATGATCACTTTGCTGTGGCTCATCAGCCTTACCCGCTCACCGCCGCAGCGCCTGCTTCGCTTCTTCGGAAGCGCAAAGTGAGGAGTCTGCTCCATGAGCAAGACTGCGTACGTCTACGTCCCACGCAACTCGATCACCAACTTCACCATCGGGATCGACAACGGCGTCTGGGGATGGCATTCCGCCACGCTGGACAAGGCCGGCGGCCGGAAAACCATCGCCTCCCTTGAAGTCGGTGACTACCTTCTGTTCGGGCATCGCGGCCCTAACAGTCGCGTCGCCGTACAGGGATGGCGCGACGCGCACCTACAACGGGTCGTCGTTGGTCAGATCACCCGGCCGTTGTATTTCGATGATTCATCGCTCTGGCCTGATGACGTCTATCCGGAGCGGGTGGATGTCGACATTCTCAGCGACGACACCGATGTCACCGGATCCATGCTGGCGGCTGATGCGATGGAGGCGCTTCGGATGTCGGCCAACAAGCAGGGAACCGCTGTCCTTAGTAGTTCTGACGCCGTACTGGCGCTCGCGGGAATACGCCAGGACACTGATCCGCAGGATGCCCTGGAGCTTGGTGGACTTCTGACGATTGATGGATCCACCGACGTGGTCAGGATGATGCTCGGCCGGCGCGAACAGCAGAAGCTACGTCGTATGAAGTTCGGCATGCACCCCCTGTTGACCTGTGCTCTGTGCGGGCGCACGCTGCCGCGGAAACTGGTGCGTCTCGCACACATCAAGCTTCGCTCGCGCGCTAGCCACACGGAGCGGCTGGACTTGAACAACGTGATGAGCGCCTGCCTGGCAGGCTGCGATGCCTTGTTCGAGTACGGCTACGTCTACGTTGACAACGAGGGCATCATCCGCTCCTCGATCTCGGAGACCGATCCGTCGGATCTGGGAAAGATCGCCGAGGAGCTGGCCGGTCGGCGATGTGCCGAACACAGTGCAGATAGCGAGAAGTACTTCGCGTTCCATCGGACCGAGACCGTTAAGGGTCTCGGTTCCCTCTCGTAGCTGGTCGTGCGGTAGCCGCCTGTATGGATCTGCCCCACGTCCTGGTGGGGATTCCCCTGTCTTCGGTCGTCTGAGGGACCACCCATGCTTATGCCTTTGTCGCGTTGGCAGCGCACGCTCATCGTTGCCGTCCTTGTCCTACCGATGTTAGTGATCATCGTGTTGTCCTTGCCGGTGTGGCTCTATCTGCCGTTCCGGGAGGCGGGACGGGCGTTCATCTTGGACCTAGTTCGAGAGTTCACGAAGTGGATCAAGGCGGCCAAGGGCGAGTGAAGCCGTAGATGGCCATCGCGCGGTACCGTCCGAGCCGCGCGAGGGCCGTAACATCCCGTTGTGCCGCTTGTAGACCAGTGGATGAGAGTGAGCTTCCCAAGCCGGCAAGCCGCAGGACCCGCGTACGGCGCGTCACTCATCTGGGAAAAGGCCAGTGGTCATTACTCCGGTAGGACGGGCACACCGAGTCTGGCGAACAGGCGGTTGGTGGTGAGGTCTTCGGAGTACAGAACGGCGCCGCGCATGCCGCGGGTGGCCAGAACCCGGTAGGTGTTGCGAACGAGCTGGTCGAAGCGGGGGGCAACGTTGACTGCGGTGTCCTTGTTGGCTCTGCGGTCGGATCTCCACCCCTGTTCGGTCCAGGTCAGGTCTTTTCCGAAGATGACGCCCGCGTAGTCGTACTCGAAGCCCTGGGCTGTGTAGATGCAGCCGACCTGGTCGAAGCCGGCCGGGTCGGTGGCCCACAGGCTGGAGGGAGGAACACCGTTGACCGTCCGGTCGGCCTTGGAGTTCCAGGGGCGGTGCCAGTCGTCGATCTTGATGTCGTTGACCAGGGCGCCGTTGTGCTGGGGTTCGCTCCAGGGCCAGCAGAAGCCGGCCGCGATGCGAGCGGTGTGTCCCTGGGTCAGCTTGGTCCGCAGGAAGTTCTCCATCACGGCGGGGGTGCGGGCCACGTACAGCTCGAACGTATCCAGCGGCAGCCACCGCTGCGGACCCTGCTGCGAGCCCAGGTCCAGAAGGTTCTCGATCCAGGTGACGTATTCGGGGCAGCCGCCGCAGCGGAACTGGTGACGCAGGTCGATCTGGTGGACCTTCACTCCCATCGCCGTGGCGGTGTCGTGGATGAGTTGGACGGAGCCCACCTCGCCGCGGCGGACCAGCTGGTGTTCGTCCAGCAGGAACACCGGGACTTGTGCGGCGTTGATCAGCTCCTGTACCTGAGGTGGTGCCTGACGGTTGTCGTCGTACCCGTTGCGGGTGTCGCGTTTGCGGGAGGTCTCGCGCAGCCGATGGGCCTCATCGCACAGCAGGACGTCCAAGTCGTTGGTGGTGGCGTGGGTGTAGCTGTTGAAGTAGGAGAAACTGCGCCGCGCCCGTGGGTCGACCCTCTCAACATTGTCACGCAGGGTCTGGGTGAATGATCTGCTGCCGGTGGCGTGAACGGCACGCACGCCTTGGCGGTTCAAGGCGCCCAGCAGCTCGACGGCGATCACGCTCTTGCCGGTGCCGGGACCGCCCACGATCACGACGGCCTCCTTGGGGGCGCCCTGTTTGCTTCTGGTGACCGCGCCTCGCACGTAGTCGTAGGCTTCTCGCTGCTCATCCAGCAGTGGGAAGACCGACCGGTGGCAGACGCTCTCGCTGACCACCGCCATCAGGCCTCCGGTCGGCAGCACCGGAGCCTCCAGGAGCTCCTGGGTGTAGTGGGCCGCCTTCTCGGGGGCCAAGGCGGTGCGAAGAGCGCGTTTGAACTGCTCGCGGTGATCTTTGCCGTACATCCGCGCATAGAGGGGATCGCACTGCAGGCCCATGGCGGAGGGCCGGATCGTCGCCAGGGTCTCACCGGTGGCGTTGTGCATGTTGACGATGCAGGAGACCTCGGCTGACTGCTTCAGCAGGGGGATGTAGTCGATCAGGACCTGGCGGTAGTCCCAGACCTGCCTGACCGGATGCAGCCGCGGGTTGCTGTTGGGTGCCCCGGGAGCGTGCACCATCTGCGAGCCTGGATCCGGCTGCACCCACTCCCACTGCTTGTTCTCCACCACGACCACCGACATCCGCCCGTTGCCCGGATGGGACCCGACCAGCACCAGGTCCATGCGCACGTCGGTGATCGGAATCTTGAACTCCACCAGCACCTGCACCTCGGCCAAGCCCGCCTCCAGCAGCAACTCGACGACCGTCGGGATGCTGTTGCGCCAGGATTCGACCTCCCTGTCGTCCAGCCTGCCGCCGATCAGCTCGTCGAAGCTCCGCCTGAGCTCCCTGATGAGATGTCCTGCGGAGATGACGTTGGCGAGGTCGCCGGCAGTTGCCCGGTACAGACAGCGTGAGGCCACGAAAGCCGCTCCTTCACAAAGTGGCGCCATCCAGACGGAGGTGATGCTTGGTGTGAGACGTACCGTAACGCCGTTCACCGACAATTATCGGTTTCCGTCAGCTCCTGTTGCGGGTATCGATTGTGAGTTCCAATGACGACAGGGGCGGTAAAGTCGACACCTGTGGCGACAGAACTTGAGGAACTCGCTGGGCGTCTTCGCCGGTTCGGCGCGGAGCGTGAATGGGAGAAGTTCCATACCCCGAAGAATCTGGCGATGGCCTTGGCCGGCGAAGCAGGAGAGCTACTGGCTGAGTTCCAGTGGTTGACTCCCGAGGAGTCCCAGCGCCCAGACCCTGAGACGCTGGGCCGGATCCGTGGAGAGCTGGCTGATGTGCTGAACTACCTCGTGCAACTCGCCGCCGCCCTTGAGGTCGACCTGGTGGAGGCTGCCCACGACAAGATCGACGTATCCGAACGACGGTACGCCTCTGACATATACCGAGGTTCAGCACGCAAGGCACCCCCGCTGTCCTCCTGAAAGAAATCGGCTATTCAGGCGGACAGAGCTAGTGAAGTTGAAAAATTCGGACAGAAGGCGCAGATGCGAGCTGATTTAACCCTGATGGAATTTCGGAAACTATCCGCCTGAGTGGATGCAGATCACCCGAAGCAACTTGAAGGAAAAACCAACAGGTCGGTCCTCGGTGACCCTGAAGGCTAGGTCGCGGCCAGCGGCACGGTTGGACTAAAGGCGACCATTGAGCAGTTCGCCATTCGGTCAGAATGTCTCACCAAGCTCCATGGTTTCCACCTCTTCGAACAGTGACTCGAAGGTGGCTTCACCCGTTTTTTGGTCGACGGCGATAGTGGTGATCAGGCTTTCTCCGTGGAGTTGGCTATCCCATACGGTCTCTACTGAGACTTCTCCGTTCTCACGCACCCCGGTCGCCGACGCTTGGACATGCCCGCGATCGACATGATCCAGTATCTGTTGAGCGATACTTCCATTGGTTTCGATTCCGGATTCGGATTTGAGCTCTAGGCTCGCGGAGTCCAGGCGCATCTCTGTTATGAGCTGATCGGTTTCGGATTCCCCTTCGTCGCTCGACGGAGGAGCCAACCTAACGCTCAGGCGGATAATTTTGTCGACTGTTTTCCTCCACTCCTCGAATGATTTCTCTTTCGCTGGAGAGGATATTTCCCACTGTTCGTCCATCTGCTCGCGGAGAATTGCGCGAAGAGCTCCCGTAAATGAAGCGACCCGTATGACGGGTGATCTCACCTGGAAGACTGCGGCGAAATCGGAGAGACGGATCACGAAAGGCGATGCGACACCGGCAGCAAGGGTTTCCGGTATGAAGTCCAGCTGTCTGTCGTCCCAATGGTCTGTGCCCATCTCGGTTTCGCATCCGAGACGTCCGCGTATATAGCCTTTGGGAGTATCGACGCCGCCTATCCGCCACATGCGCCGGTACCAGACAGTGCGGATTCCTGATTGCAGGACGCTGAGTAGTCGTTCGGCCGGTGTGTCGAAGATGCTTGGTTGCGCCGGTGGCACTATCCGGACACGGGCAACCCGTCCTACAGGTCGAGGCGGCATTCCGGAACTGTATGTCACGGCCGCGGGCATGTCTCGTATTGCGGAGGTGATTGTTTCCTGTCGCATGCTCAACTGGAGAGCTGTATTGCAAATTCCAGATAGCCGAAATTCCGCGGGAAGGGCTGGTCCAGTAGATGTCCAAGGGAGTCGTCCGCAGCCTGCTACCCACTGCAGGCAGGCGAGTGGGCGCGGCATCAACCTGGAGCTGGAGGCCATCCACCAGAGGCGTTGTCTGTGACGGTGGGACAAGCGGCGCTGGCGTCCAGTCCGCTGATGCGCAAGAGCGGGCCATCTCTTTCACCTGCGAAAACGATTTAGGTAGTGCCATTCGAAGTAGTGGCGGCTCTCTTCGGTGAACGACAGACAAGCCCGGCCAGCGAGGTTTGAGAGTCGAGTTGCGAGTAGGTCATTGCTCTCCGAGGTCGCTGCGAGGATCTTTCCGTCCTGATCCACTGAGATGTAGCCCGTCTCGTAGAGGGCATCACAACCGAACTGGCACGCTGGCATTGCGATGTGTGCGAGGTCACGGCGCTCTTCGTCGGTGCAAAGGCTTCGTACTTTGATGTGAGCGGCGACCAGGAACCGCACGGGCAAGGTATCGCCGCATAGGGCGCACTTTGCAACGGTGTCTGATCTAAAAAGTAAGCGGCGCAAGCGGGCTTGCTCTCCGCGTTGGGGGGCGGTGACCGGTCGGTCCAAATCGCCTTCGTAGCTGAAGCTCTCCCGGTCGTGCTCCACCGTGGCAGGTGCATCAGGAGGGCGCACAGCGATGATGGGGGGAGTTCCTTGCCTCAGCTCGACTCCCGGGAGGGTGAGGAGCACTGCACCGATGAAGGCGCTCCGATAGCCCACATCATTGGGGTGAATCGTGACGCTGCTCTGAGTCCGAAGCGTGGTGAGCGCAGCCTGTAGGTCTGCGATGGGAACGAGCTGGCCATCTGGTGATTGATCGGTTGCGACGCGAACGTTGGGAGGCTGTACAGCGAGGATGCGGTTGCGGCGTCCAGTGACGGTGGTGATCTCTTCGCCGAGGAGTCGCCGAAGCAGGTTGGTGGCGCTGTCGTTCGCCTCCGCGGGAAGCACGACGGGCATGTCGGCGAACCGTTCATCGAACTGATGCATGAATCGGTCGCCAAAGTCATCGTCCAGTCGGAAGAGATAGCCCTGGTTGACGCCACCCTTAAAGTTGAACGGACCGCCGGGTGATGAGTGGCCTGTGCGCCACTGTTGCGGGATCTCCTCCAGCAGGACTGGCCGCGTCGCCTGTCGGTAAGCCGTCCGTATAAGTCGACCGTCCTGATCCCAGTTCTCTGACAAGTCATCCGGTCGAAGGGAGTCGACTGCTGCGGCCGTCACTACACTCAGCGCGATCACCTTGGATGCGTAGTGGATCACGTTGTCGCCGGGGCGCACCTCGATCATGGTGTTCCAGTGCGACTTGCGGCGTCCGTTCCTGTCGACCTTGGGCGCCCACAGGATCCCGGCTGCTTGCTCTTGATCAAAGGTGTCCCCCTGATTCACCCACCAGATCGCCATACAGTAGATCCCTCCTCGCTCTCAGAGTGGTCAGAGTAGAGAACGTGACCGACATAGACAGCGATCATGACTCTGGGGGATGAAAACCGGTACCCAAACTGCAACCCGCGCAGGGTTCGAGTTACGCACCGTGCATGCTTCTGCCCGCCTGATCATCTCGTCTGCCTCGTCCCACCGCGAAGCGGCAGCAGGCCGGCAACGGAGGGGCAAGCCCGTCTTCGCGTGTCCGTTCACCCGTCGCCGTTCCTCGCTCGTGGGATGCCAACCGTCACAGACGGGCTTGAGCCTGAGGAAATGGCCTGCTGGGCTTGCCTGGGTCGAGACAGACGGGATGATCAGATCCATCTCAGCCACAACGGCCCTATGGTCGCGTACCAGCGATCATCCCGGAGTCGAGTGCCCCCGCCGGAGGCATAGCGGTTTTCAAGAGGGCTACGTCCCGAGAGAACAAGAGGGCTCTGAGCAGGGCAGGAACCTTCCTCTTAGCATCGCCCACAGAAGATCATCCCGCACATATCCCGCGTACCCGGTTCGATACCTTGACGATGTGTCGATCAGCGAACGCCATCTGTCAGCCGAGGAGCAAGCCGTCATCCTGGCTCTTCTCACGCAAGATTTCCCCGGCGTGGAGGAACTTCGCGCTCAGGTCCCTTCGGCAATCGTGGCCGGACGGTGTGGGTGTGGATGTGCAACGGTGGATCTTCGGGCAGGAACAGGGCCTCGTGCGCTCGCCTCCCCGGTACAAGACGGGGTACTGGTATCCGCCGGCGTGCGAGGGCGCAATGACGGTGTCCTGCTCTTCGTCGAGAACGGCGAGTGTCCCGTTTCCATGCCGAGCCCATACGCGGTTCTCCGGATCGACCACGATGAGCGAGACTGGGTGGTTCATGTGGTGCTCTGTCAGATCATCCACTGCGGGGTACGAGCCGGTGATCCTGCCAGTGCCACCCCCTTGATCAAGTGACCCCGCAGAGTCACAGAACAGGGGATGCCCACCGCACTCCCACTGGCGAGACGGTGGGCATGATCGCTTGACAGAGATCAATCCTCGGTCGGCGGTGTCCGCTGTTCGGCAAAGTAGTCCGTCGCCCCGAACACGTGGTCGTTCGTCCGGAACACCTGGCGCCCATAGAGGGCGTGCTGGCAGATGCGCGAGCTGTCGCCGTCGCTCAAAGTGAGTTTGCGACGATCCACGGCAGGTTCGGTGAACCACTGCTTCACGCTGAGCAGCTCGAAGCCGGCGATCCCCGTCTTCTCTTCGTCACCGTAGACGAGCTCCCGGAGCCCGTGCAGAACGGAGTCGTGGATGAGCTGACAGGACTTGCCGCTGGGGTCGACAAACGTCACCCGCCAGGACCATCTGTCACTTTCGGAGAGCTTCGTAGAAGGGGCGAAGTTCCCCTTGTCGTCGCTCAACCATTCCGCGTACGGCCCGATCACGATCTTGTCCCACGTCACATCGCCGTTCCAGGGCGATGAGGAGAGGAAATTCTCCGCGATGCGGCGGGTCTCCTCGTCGGCGATCACATGGGATCCCGTCTGGGGAGGAGGAGCGGTCCCTTCGAGAGCGCGGCGGGCCACGTTGTACGGCTCGCCGGTCTGATCCATCCGCTCGCGGATGTCGGTCTTCTTGGCCTTGTCCTTGGTCATCGCTTGTCCTTGTCCGGCGGAAGTCCCACGCCCTCACCGCCCAGCGATGTCAACGACACGAAGTGCTCGGTTGATCGAGGACTGATCATGCGCGAGTCGGTGACCCTTGGCCTCCTTACCGGTCGCGGCGTAGGCGGGACCGGTTCGGCGCGGGCAGGCGCAGACGCTGCCGACCCACCATGCTAGTGGCTGCCGCTGCCCTCTGCCACCGTACCGACTCTCCCTACGGGACGGTGCACGGTCCGGGTTCGATCGGAATCGGTGTGTCCGTGGCCTCGGGCGTGACCTGAAACTCGCAGATGTCGGCGTGCCGGCCGCGAGCACGGCAGCGTATAAGGCGGTGGCGACGCGAGTAGCGCATGGGGTAACTCCCAGAACCAGCGTCCTGATAGTGGGTGAGACGCCGGCCCCGGTTCGTGGGTTCACACTCAGCGGAGCAGCCAGTCCAGTGGACGCGGACGCGGCACAGCGTGGCCGGGGCCAGCCGGAGCGCGGCGTACCCAAGGCCTCCACCATGAGGTGGATGCGACGAGTGGGCAGCTTCCGTATCCCCACCGAACCTCACAACACCTTGACGCCACCGTAACGCCAGACCTACAGAAGCGGATATACCTCATGCGTAGATCGTTCCAACGGAAGGACAAGAGGATGAGAGTATCGGAATTCTTCGATCTGGGACGAACTCAACCAGCGCTTGACTTTGTCGATATTGACACTGTCAATGACGTCAGCGTTTTTATCGAGCCAGCCGCTATTCGCTATGTCGACGACGATTGGGGGCAGCAATGCATGATAATGATCACAACATTTTTCGACTCCCTCCTTGACGCAGCAAGAATGGGAGATTTGCAGAGGTTGCGTTATCTCCTCCTTAATCTGAGCGAACCAAACGAGACCCACCTTGGATGGTCGATAGGAGAATCTAAGGGGCGGGGCCTGGGCGCCAAAAAGGCGGAAAAGGTCATTGAGAGCCTTAGATCCAGCAGGGCTATCCATAGTGGTCTTCTGGAAGACCTCGAAGACGCATCAATTTTCGTGGACCAGATTGGGCCAGATATCGTTTCCGACATCACGACAAACGTGATACGTGGGATGCTTATTGCCTACACGCAATCGGTGTGCGACTACCATGACATCCCACTTACGGAGGTTCCCTCAGGGCCGGTCTGGCATCCACATCGCCAGGAGTGGGAAACCGGATTTGCCATGCTCCCTGTCGCCTCCCATGGAAAGCTGTTGCTTGTTCCGAAAGTCATAGCCCGCTACCGCCCCCACCTCGACCGGGATGAGTACTACCGGCATCATCTACTCCCTAATCTGCAAGCCGAAGAGCTGGCAAATCCGGGAAGCCGTTTGGTGCAAGTAATGAAGGACGGCGAAAGATATGTCACCAAGAAAGTGTTAGAGGAGCGCTATCCGAACAGGAAGTCTGTCGTCACAAACCTAAGCCTCCAACGTACGGGCATTTTTGAAGCTTACCGTGAAAAGAAAAAGGCAGTCTCTTCACGGCCACTAGGTCATCGGGAATTAAGTACGTACACCTCAACCCCTTTGCCCGACTTTCCCAAACTTCTCGATGATGTCCTCTCTGTCCCGACTGGAACCGCGCACGCGACTAAGTATCATCACGCCGTAGAAGCTTTATTGACCGCGCTTTTCTATCCGTCGCTGTCTGAGCCTAAGATCGAAGCGAAGCTCCACGAAGGCCGCAAGAGGGTCGATATTTCATATACCAACGTAGCATCAAGTGGATTTTTCCAGTGGCTCCGAATCCAGCGGGTTCCCTGCCGCTACTTTGTTGTGGAATGCAAGAATTACGGAACGGACTTAGAGAACCCCGAGCTCGATCAGATCTCGTCCAGGTTTAGTCCGCTCAGAGGCCAGATTGGTATTTTGGCCTGCAGAGGCTTCAGGAACAAAGATTTGTTCAAGAAGCGGTGCCGTGATACCGCGCTCGACTACCGAGGGTTCGTACTAGCCCTCGATGATGAAGACCTGCGCGAACTTGTCGAAGAGGCCGAAGCAAGCCTCAATCCTTTAGAGCTCAAGCCGAACGAGTTCCAGCTACTCAAGACAAGGTTCGATGAACTCGTGTCTTAAGCGCTCTTACAACGCATGTAAGCTGCGGCGGCATTCTGATGGTCTCGCAGCCTGCGCCGAGATGCTGTGGAAGCAACCCGGGGCGTGGTCCTGCAAGGCCGACGTGGACGGCGTGCTGATCGTGCTCATCGCCTTGGCCGCGGCGGCCGGCGGCGTCATGGCGGGCCGGACGCGGCGCCGAGTCGCACTGGGGATCGGTGCGTTCCTTCTCCTCGCCACCTTCGAGGGGTTCGTGGCGGTTCTCATCGTCGCGGGCGGCGAACACCTCGCGGATGCGACCATGATGATCCGATGGCACCTCCTGGCCGCAGCGGCGCTCGTCATCGCAACCACTTTCCGGGATCGAACACCAGCGACTGACCCTGAAAAACTTAACCCGCTGTAGAGGCGGAACAGGGAACGATGGAGGCCCCTTCATTACGAGTGAGGACACGATCGTCGAGAAGCCGGAGCAGGTACGCGAGATGCTCACTCACGTGACGCTCCCTCAGTGGGGCGTTGGCGACCACATGTTCGCGGCGCGTACCGCAGCACTGGACTGTGATCTCGTATATCCGACGCCAGGTTTGCGGGTACCCTCCGAGCTTTCGCAACCACCAGCAGCGATCCCCTCCAATCGCCTCTTTCATGCCACTCAGGGGGATCAAATATGCGAAACGGATACCCCAATCCGTTCGGCCCATGTAAGGTCGGTAGCCTTCAGTAAAGGGGAGAGTGCGTGACTGAGAGCCACAATGCCGTCTGGAAGGCTTTGTTTGCGACTCTTGACGCTATGCCTGACAACAGTAGCAGCGCCGATAAGCAGCGTCGGGGCAACCAGTTCGAGCAAGTGCTCTACATGATGTTCGCAGCGGCTGGCATGGAGCCGAGAACCCGATACAGGCCGATAGGAGAAGAGATCGACGGCTCTTTTCTTCATCATGGCAGGCCAATGCTGCTTGAAGCCAAGTGGACCAGAGACCCCATTCCCGCATCGACGCTCTACCAATTCCGCGGCAAAGTCGACGGGAAGTTGATCGGAACGCTTGGGGTGTTCATTAGCATGGCTGGGTACTCAAATGATGCAGTCGATGCTCTTGTGGCGGGCAAGACCTTGAATCTAATCCTGTTCGATGGCAGCGACATGCGTAAGGTAGCTCGGCCTAACGGAGTCGGAATCGAGAAAGCGCTCGACCTCAAGCTCCGGGCAGCTGCAGAAGAAGGAACACCTTATGTTCCTTTGCCGGATCCAGCCGCACAAACTCTGACATCACAAAAGCTGGTTGTTATCGTTGAAGGCTACTATGATGCGCGTATCATTTCCACTCTGGCACGTAAGCATTACGCCGAAAAAATGATCTCGGTTATTCCCGCGATGGGGCGCCTCAACCTTCCGCTTGTAGCGCAAGTGCAGCTCAATCAGTTTCCCGAAGCCAAAGAAATAGTGATCATCGCTGATGGCGACGGTATGCCAGCAGAGGTCCGACTCGATCTGGAACGAGCTATTTCCCCTGCCGCCACTACCCAAGGACCAAGGATTACACTCGTTATCCTTGAACCAGATCTTGAAACCGCCCTCGGACTTATCCTGCCGGGAGAGCGTCGGCGTCCGGAGCCGCCGAAGGTTGCTGAGCGACTCCTAGAACTCGATCTGTGGCGGCTCGCTGAGTCCAATCCAGAGCTTGCACGGTTGTTTCGCGCACTGAAATTACTGGAAGATTGAGCGGACATGGTTGGATGCGTAAGTCCGTAGAGGGCTTCGGGGCGGCAGTAGGTGGGGCATGCGCTTGCGGTGCTGACTCCACAGGGCGTCTACCGAATCCGGCAGCCCGAAGTACTCGCGCACCCTGGTGAAGAACACTTCACAATACGGATGACCTGACCGGTCCAGCTAGATCAACCACTCCACCGTTTCATCCCCGAGATCACACTCTTCGGCGAACTCTGCAACCCACCTTCGGGACGCCTGGTCTGGGTCGATGAGGGTGTTGCCCAGGTCGAAGAGCGCAAGCCGTTGCACAGCCGCACATCCTATGGGGCCTAGTCCCTGGCGCCAGCGGGGTGCGCATGTCAGCCATGGTCGGGCGGTGGGCCGGGGTGAGGAACGAGCCCTGGACCTTCGATCGCCCTTAACCTCGTGCGGTGGACAGCCACAGCGCGATCGGAACCTTTATCGGTGTGATGGCCCACCCCTAGCTCAGCCAGGGCGGCGGGAACTTGCTGGGAAGCCGTATGACCAGGGGGATGTTCTCGGCATGCCGTAGTCGAGAGATCTCCGTGACGGTGTCCGGCGGGACAGATGACAGGTGGCCAGCGCCCAATTGGCATGACGAGGAGCATAGGGAGCGACTCTCGCTGTCTTATTGGCGGCTTCTGCTGGCCCTCGGGTGCGCGGGGCGGTGCGTGCCCGGACCGGCCGAAGAGCCGCAGCCGGGCACGCTTGCCGCCCGGCGCGCCCGGCGGGCCGCGCAGCGGGCCGCCTTTAAAGACGTAGAGAAACTTCTCATCCGGAGTAAGCAGACTCCGGTGATCTTGAGGCTGTAGTGGCTACTCGGGTGCCTCGTCGGGCTCCGCGGTGCGTTCCTCGGCGGTGGTGACGAAGCTGCCCATGCCGCGTTCGGTTCGGATCCATCGGTCCTTGCGTAGGGCGTTCATGACCTTTTGTGCGGTCTGGGTGGCGATGCCGAACTCTTGGGTGAGGTCGACGACCGAGGGGATGCGTTGGCCTGGCTTGTACTGGCTGGCCTCGATGCGCTTGACGATGATGTCTCGTACCTGTCGCCACCTGGGCAGATCATCGCGCAACTCGGTCATGAGCACACGGTAGAAGCCCGTAGCGGAGGGCACTCCAGCGGAACATACTGCTGTGTTCTATGGTGTTCTATAGAATTGCATGTCTATGATGCGGCCATGGCATCGGCGAGCGGTGGCCTACGTGCCAGCTCGGGACCGCTTCCCCACACCAGTCCCGTCCCCTGGCGCTGGAGAGCGCCAAGGGACACGGTTCCGGGTTCCGCTCACCGATGTCCACCCACCAAGAGCTTTCGCCGAATGACGTGGAGAAGGGAGTAAGCCGTGACCGCGACCTTCCCCGACGACACAGCGGTAAGGGCTGCCGAAGAGCTCCGTGAGGCCCTGACTCGGTACGGGATCACTGCTGATGTGCATGACGGGTACGGGCTGGCGCTCGTGTCGGTCTGGGTGGATCTGATCGTGTGGTGCCGCGGGGATCAGTTCTGGTGGCGTACCGGCTGGAACCCCCGCCAGTACCGCCCTGTCTACGCCCGTCACCCGGTGAGCGAACCTAACCAGGCCGCGCATCGCGTCGCCCTGCGGTACGCGGAGCTGCGGCAGATCCATCCGCTGCCGGAGCAGAGAGCGGCGTACCCGGCATGACCGCATCTGGCGGGAGGTCGCTGATGCTGCCGGTTCGTTCGCCTGGGGTGGCTGCCGGGGCGCTGGTGCGGCCTGCGGAGAATCTTCGCCTGGGGGATCTCCTGGCTTTCGAGCGTGATCGTGATCAGCCGTTCCGGATCACTCCGGTCCCCGGCGAGGAACACGAGCGCGGACATCGTGCCGTTGATCTCGTGTGGGGACAGGTCACCCAGCTCGGCCGCTTGGGTAGTGGTGGCTGCTGGTTGAAGCCGCCGACGTTCCTGCTGTCGGTCTTCTGCTCGTTTCCCGCGGACGGCTCTCTGATCACCACTCTGTTCAACCATTCCCCCGTGCTGCTCTGGCCTGGCCACAGACAGCGGGGCGGGGTGGTGAACCCATGAACGGGCGTGACGATGTTGGCCCTGGGAGGGGTGCGCCGTCATGCCTCACCCCACCGGCCATGCCTGGAACGGAATGAGGACGCGATGTCTGAACGGTTCGCTCAACAGCTTCCGACCTGGCCTCTGCCCGCGGTGGGCGCTGGGCCGGTGATCGAGGGGTGGCAGACCGAACAGAGCGGGTGGGGCGTCTTCTCCGCGCGCCGCGACCCCGAACTCGTACTGACCGAACAGGAGATGCTCGCCGGGCTCGCCGGGCATCTGGTCGCCGAAACGGCCGAGGAACTCCTCCAGCTGGCCGACGAACAGCAATGCATCGCAGACCGGCTGAACGATGTACCGCCGGTGTGTCCGCACTGCGGGCGCGCCCAGGGAGACGCGCCGCTGATCGTGACGGCGGATGAGTCCTCGGTCACGGCTGAGCGGTGCGCCCGAAGCTACGCGCCTGTGGCTGACTGCCTTCACCACGAGGTGGAGTGGACCCGTCCGAATCCTCTGCCCGATGGTGCCCGTTGTCGACAGTGCGGCACCTGGTGGCGGCTGGACCTGATCCCCGACGAGGTAGAGGCTCGTCTCAAGGGCGGCACCCCTGTGACTGAGGACAACCGGCCTGCCGTAGTCGATCGTAGGCACCCCTGATCTCGCGTGCTGCGGCGTCGGCTCCGAGACGGTCGGTGTGGAGGCGTAGGTGAAAGAACCCGGCGTCGGTGCTGGTCTCCAGGTCGGTGAGTGTCTCGTCCCATGCGGTCAGGCGCTTGTGGGTGTCGACGTCACCGCGGCTTCGGGATCGCTGTTCGGTGACCTCGCGCGGGACCCACAGCAGCACGCGCAACCAGGAATCCGGGGCGCGGCCAATCAGACGGCGCAGGTCGCCCAGGTTGCCCATGTGCACGACGGGGACGTGGCCGGCGGCGTGGCGGTCGTCGATCGTCTGGCGGTCGATGGCGTAGACGTTGCCGTAGCGGCGGGTCTCGGCGACCAGCCGGCCCGCGTCGCGGAGCTTGTCCAGATGCTCGGCACTGACGAACTCGTAGCCGTCTGCTCGGCCGGTGCCGACCTTGAGCTTGGGCAGCAACGTGAACCGCGAATCCAGCCGGGTGAGGGCGGCGGTGATGGTGTCCTTGCCACTGGCGGGCGGGCCGTAGATGACGATTCCTTGCGGGCTCACGTGAGGATCCGCTTGAGGGCTTCGCGGGTCTGGTCGGCCAGGCTGATGGCCGCGCCGAGCCGGTTGTCGATGGTGACGTGTGCGGTGGGCGGGCTGGCCTCGACGTTCAGACTCGCGGCGTACTGCTCCCAGTTGCTCAGTTTCCACGCGTCGCGGGCGGCTCCGCGGAACTCGATGTACTCGCGCATCGACTCGGGATCGCAGCGGACCCAGATCGCCGCGACATCGATCCCCTTGGCCGCGCACCGGTTCTCCAGTCGGGCAAACCACGCCTCGTCCTTGAGCTCGGCGATGAACGGGGCCGCCAGGATGGCCGAGGTGCCGACGTTGAGGTTGTCCCACGCGGTCTCCATCAGGCACCGGTACTCCAGCGGGCGGACCTCCTTGAGATACAGGTCGGTGTGGCGGTCGTTGGGGTCACCCCCGAGGGAGACGAGCAGCCGCTCGACGATGGAGCGGGTCAGTGAGTCCTTGTCCAGGAACGCCCACCCGGTGATGTCGGACAGGAAGCGAGAGAACTCGGTCTTGCCCGATCCGGCGTATCCACCGACCAGGGTGAGGATGGGGCGGGGGCTGCCTCCGCCGTGGCGCCTGCGCCAAGCGTCGACCACGCGGTTACGAAGCAGCGCTTGCGGGGAGTCGCCCGGCTCGATGCCGCCGACGGAGACCTTGGTGAACGTCTCCTCGATGACCTGGGCGGCGGCGTTGTCGGCTGCGGGATCGGCGGGCGTGGGCAGATCGGAAATCACGATTTCCGCTTTCTGTGATTCACCGGGCAGAGGGGGGCGAAACCCTAGTTCGGGTTCGGTGGCCTGGTAAAGCAGGCAGTAAGCGCGCCGGTAATGCGGGCCGGGGAACACGGTTCCTTGCTCGTGGCCCCACAGCGTTTGGAAGTTGGCGGCCGGGACGCTCAGACCGTGGCCGCTGGCTGCCTCGCGCAGACGCTCGCCTGCGCTCTCCAGGGTGAGGCCGTGGGCTTCGCGGTGTTCGCGCAGGCGGGAGGGGGTCCAGCCGGTTCGCTGGGTCGTCTTCAGTTGCATACTTTCGCCTTCACGCTTCGGGGAGGTGATGCGGTGTGCGGTCGTGCATATGAAAACGCTTGTGTAAATGGGTGTTGAGGAGAACTGAAGAAGCTTAACTAGATCGGTGTGATACCGGAAACCCCCAGCTCACGGTGAACTTAAGCCATCCCGAAAGGCGAAACGCACCGCAGAGCAAGGGAGGAACCCGTGAACGTCGACCCACAGCGGATCAGCTGGGAATTGGCCGCGATTCGGGCAGAGCTGGACGAGTTGGCATGCCGGATCGGTGAGATCACTTCGGCTTTGCGAAGACTGCCGCCTCCAGAGCGGCGAGTCGATCACCCAGCTCCTTGACGCTCTGGCGCGTCTGGGCAAGCTGGTCCAAGATCTCGGCGTTCACGTCTGGTGCCTCGGGCTTGGAGGTCTCGGCGGGGGCCTGGCGGACGAACACGCCCTTGCCCTGCTGGCCGATCACCAGTCCCTCGGTACGCAGCACGCTGATCGCGGCCTTGACCACGCTGGCGGAGACGTCGAAGCGCTCGCCCAGCTGGGCGATGGAGGGCAGCGCCATACCGGGCGCGAGTGAGCCGGTACGGATCTGGCCGCGCAGCTCGTCGACGATCTGCAAGTAGGCCGGCTGGCCGGTCTTCTCCACCATCGCACTCGTCTCGCTTCGTGTTGTCGCTTGTGACGCACTTGGCGCGTCTGTACGCGCATTGCACCTACCCAGTTCAACACACGCTTGCAAAGAAACCAACCAAGCCGCCGAAGCACTCATTGACAACATAGAATTCTAAGCGTTCTATGTATGCCAAGGCTTCCATCTAGCAAAGGAACGATCATGCGGACCATCCCCATCCCCGTCGACGTCACCAAGCTCCAGATCACCTGCGTCAAGGCCGCCAAGCCCCGCCTCGTCAACAAGGACACCGGCGAGATCAAGCGCGACAAGGACGGCAACGTCATGTACGAGCTCACCTTCCTGTTCGAGGACGACCTTGGCCGGATGGAGCTGGTCAAGGTCAGCACCACCCCCGAACCACAGATCACTCCCGGTGAGGAGGTCGTCCCGGTCGGCCTGGTCGGCTACGTCTGGGAGCAGGGCGGACGCTGGGGCATCTCCTACCGGGCCGTCTCCTTCCACCCCGCCGGTTCCGTCCTCTCTGCCGGGATGGGGGCGGACCTGTGATCGACCTCGGCCACCCGTTATTCAAGGTCCTCGCCGTCGTGCTCGTGCTGCTGGCCTGGCGGCGCTGGGCTCCCCTCTCCTACTGGTACGTCCTCGTCTTCCCGCGCAAAGCCGTCTGGCTGCGCTGGTCCTGGCGTCACGTCGCCTCCGGCTGCGGGCTGACCAAGAAGCGGCACCGTTGGTGGTTCACCACCGTCCCCGGCCTGGTCGCCTCGACCGGCGTCGTACAGGTCAAACGGCGCTTCCAGCGGGTCGCCGTCGACACCAAGCCCTGGATGGGCCTACCTCGCCCCGTACGGCACGGCTTCCGCATCACCTTCCATCTCCTCGACGGCCAGGTGCCCGACGACTACGCCAAAGTCTGTGAACGGCTCGCGCACGCCTGGCGCATCGAGGCGGTTCGCGTCGTCGGCTCCCGGCCTGGCCGCGTCACCCTCCAAGGGATCACCCAGGACCCTCTAACCCACGTCGCCCCCGCCATGCCGCCGACTGAACCGCGCGACGGCTGGCGGGCCGAGGACCTGCTGAGGCCCATCGTCGGAGTACTGGAGACCGGCGCGGCCTGGCGAATGGACCTGCGCCTCATCCCGCACTGGATGAACGCGGGCGCCACCCAATCGGGCAAGTCCAATCTGATCAACGCGCTCATCGTCGGGCTGGCCCCGCAACCGGTCGCCCTGGTCGGCTTCGACCTCAAAGGCGGAGTCGAACTGTCGGCCTACGCCGCTCGACTGACCGCGCTGGCCACCAGCCGTGCCGAGTGCCTCGACCTGCTGAGCGACCTGATCGCGGTTATGGGCGCGCGGATGCTGGCCTGTCGCCGCTACGGGGTCCGCGACATCTGGCAACTCCCCGACGCCTCCCGCCCGATCCCGGTCGTGGTCCTGGTCGACGAACTCGCCGAGCTGTACCTGACCGCCGACAAGGCAGAGAAGGATCAGGTCACCCGTACCGCTACCGCGCTGCTGCGTATCGCCCAGCTCGGCCGCGCCTTCGGCATCCACCTGATCCTGTCCGGGCAACGGATCGGCTCCGACCTCGGCCCCGGCGTCACCGCGCTGCGTGCCCAGATCGGCGGGCGGGTCTGTCACCGGGTCAACGATCCCGAGACCGCCGTGATGACGCTAGGCGACCTCGACCCCGACGCGCTGGTTGCTGCCCGGTCCATCGCGCCGGAGCTGCCCGGGGTGGCTGTGATCACCGGTTCTGACGGCCGGTGGTATCGCGCCCGGTCCGGCTATGTCTCCACCACCGCCGCAGAGCAAGCCGCGGGCACCTACGCCGAAATGGCTCCGTCGTGGAACCAGGTAGCCGCTTCCGGCCTCGGTCACGAACTGCCCGGCGTCGACGACATTCCCGAACTCATCGCCTGAGACCTCTCGGAAGGAGAATCACCGTGACCGCGACCGCGCCGCGTCTGGCCGTACGGCTGGCCGACTCCGCGCCGGTGCTGATCCTCGCCGTGATCGCCGGGGCCGGCAGCTTCACCCACATCCGCGACACCGCCACCGAACACGGGCAGTCCGGCTGGATGGCCTGGGCCATAGCGGTCTGCGTCGATCTCACCTGTGTCATGGCCGCGCGGGAACGACAGCGCGACAAGAAGAACGGAAGGGAACGAGAGGGCTGGATCTCCTGGCCGACCCTCGTCCTCGTCGGCGGGATCGCCCTGTCACTGGCCGCGAACCTCGCCCAAGCCCACCCGTCGGCCTGGGGGTGGATCACCGCCGCGACCCCGGCAGGGGCGTTCCTGATCGCGGTCTCCATGCTGGAGCGCCGCTCCACCGACCCTCGTTCCGAACCGCCCCCGGCACCCGTTCTCGTCCCGGACGCCACAGGGCAGACCGTTCCCGAACTCACCACGCCCGTCCCGCTGCCCGGCCTCGTCGTACCCGGCCAGAACGAACCCCAGAACGGCACCGAGAACGCCCGGAACGACCCCGGACCAACAAACGAGCTCCTCGACTATGCGCGTCGCGTCGCCGACGAACACCACGCCCGGCACGGCAGACCCATCACCCGCGATGCCCTGCGCACCCGCCTCGGAGTGTCCAGTCAGCTCGCCTCCGACCTGCTGCGCACTCTGCGCGACAGCCCCGAACCCGCCTGAACGCAAAGGAGAACCCCATGCCCAACACCACTGGCCGCGCCGCTCTCATCAAGGGTCTGCTCGACCTGGCCGCCTTCCTGGAGGCCAACCCCGAGGTCCCGGCCCCCTCCTTCCCCAAGCTCCACCACTTCGCCGCCGGAACCGACGACGAGATCCGCGCCGAGATCGACACCATCGCCCACCTCCTCGGAACCCAGATCGACCCCGGCGACATCGGCTACGGCCACTACCGCACCAACCGTGCCTTCGGACCGGTCGAGTACACGGCCGTGGGCATCCTCGCCCGCGCCAAAGCCCGCCACGAAGCCGACAGCTCCTATGCGGGCTGCGTCGACCCCGCCCCCATCACCCCCGCCGCCGGCAACCCGGCCTGCGCCGCCTGACCAGAAAAGAGACCCCATGCGCATCCGCATCGACGGCACTTACGCCGAAATCGTCCACGCCGCCAACAAGATCCGCACGATCCTCCCCATCGGCTCGGTCTCGCAGATCCTGCCGCTGCATGAGCGGCCACACACCTGGCGTGTGTTCCTCGATACCGCGCCCAAGCGCCCCGAAAGGAGGTGGATCACGTGACCGGCAACCAAGACGCTCCGCTCGTCGACATCGCGCCTAAGCGCTGGCTGTGCTGCCACTGCGGCGGGACCGGTGTCGATGGTCACGGCCAGACCTGCGAGTACTGCGAGGGCCTCGGCTTCAGCTGAGTCCTTGGCGCCCCCGGCGTGACCACACATCCGCCAAGACGTCCGCCACGTCGGGGGCCATCCCATACCGAACCCCGAAAAGCCCGGAAGGGACACCCCCATCATGCCAAGCACCCACGCGGTAGCCGGGATGATCGACCGGCTTCACGACCCCCAATACGCCCGGTGGGCCTCCCAGATCCGCCGGACCGGCGGCTGCCGCCAGCCCATCCACCTGCGCGGCCACGTCCACCACCTCGACCCCGCCACCGGGAACCGGCTGCACAGCTACAGCACCGGAGGCGAACCGGACGGCATCCTTCGCGTCCCGTGCAAGACCCGGCGCGCCTCGCGCTGTCCGGCCTGCGCCGAGACCTACCGGGCCGACACCTACCAACTCATCCGCGCGGGCCTGGTCGGCGGCAAGGGCGTCCCGGAGTCGGTCACCGCTCATCCCTGCCTGTTCGTCACCTTGACGGCTCCCTCCTTCGGGACCGTCCACACCCGGCGGGAGAAGAACGGGACCGTCCTGCCGTGTCACGCTCGACGCGATGCGGCCACCTGCCCGCACGGGCAGGTCATGTCCTGCACCGCTCGGCACGGGGCCGATGAGAGTCGCCTTGGTGAACCGCTCTGCCCGGACTGCTACGACTACGCGGGCTCGGTGCTGTTCAACGCGATGTCCCCGGAGTTGTGGCGGCGCTTCACCGAAGCCCTCCGCCGACGCCTCGCCAAGCTCGCCGGGCTGACCCAGCGGGAGCTACGGGAACAGGCCGTGATCTCCTTCGCCAAGGTCGCCGAGTACCAGCGGCGCGGGGTCGTCCACTTTCACGCGGTCATCCGCATCGACGGCCCCGAGGGGCCGACTACCCCTCCACCGGCCTGGGCGACGGCCGACCTGATGACCGACGCCGTACAACACGCTGCCTCCGCCATCGCGGTCACCGTCCCTGCGGTACCTGGTGAACCCGCGCGGGCCTTCCAGTGGGGCGCTCAACTCGACGTTCGCAAGATCACGATGACCGGTGACCTCACCGAACAGGCCGTAGCCGCCTACATCGCCAAGTACGCCACCAAAGCCGCCGAATGCGTCGGCACCCTCGACCGGCGCATCAACCCCCTCGACGACCTGACCGCCCTGCCGATCCGCGACCACGCCCGGCGGCTCATCGCCGAGTGCCTGCGCCTGGGCGCCCTCGACGAGCTGACCGAGTTCCGGCTCATCAAATGGGCGAACATGCTGGGCTTCCGGGGCCACTTCTCCACCAAGAGCCGCCGCTACTCCACCACCCTCGGCGACATCCGCCAGGAACGCACCGACTACATGCGCGGTGAGGCGATCAGCACCGGACGGCTTCCGCTCTTCGATGAGGACACCGTCCTAGTGATCGCCGAGTGGGAGTACGCCGGACAAGGTCTGTCGATCGGAGACGCTCTCCTCGCTGCTGCACTGACGGGGAGACCCTTGCCCCTGCCTCCGGTGCTCGGGGAGGTGCGCGATGCCTCGGCCTGATGACCGACTCCTTACCGTGCCCGAAGTGCTCACCGTGCTGAACGGAATCTCCCGCCGCACCTTCTACCGGTGGCGGGAACTCGGCAAGGCACCGGTCTGCATCCAGTACCCCAATGACGAGCTGCGTGTCCGGCGCAGTGACCTCGAAGCGTGGCTCGACTCGCTGCGGGAGGCGTCGTGACCGTCACCTACGAAGTGCGCATCTGGGAAGTCCGCCGGAACCAGTCCAGCAAGGCGCCGTCCTTTGAAGCGCGCTGGAAGGCGGGCACCAAGTCACGATCCAAGACGTTCAGGACCAAGGCGCTGGCCGAGAACTTCCTGTCCGACCTTCGTCAGGCGGCGAAGAAGGGGGAGGCGTTCGACGTCGCCACCGGATTGCCGCTCTCGATGCTGGCGGCCTCTGAGCCTTCGGGACCGTCTTTCATGCAGTTCGCGCAGTCGTACGTGGTCAGCCGGTGGCACAGGACGGCTCCTCGAACTCGGGAAACTGAGGCGTACGCGCTGCTGTCGCTGATCCCGGCGCTGGTGGCCGATGTTCCGGACCGACCGGAGGACGACGAGTTGCGGCAGGTGCTACGTAACCACGTGCTGCTTCCGGAAGACCGGCGGGAGACGCTGACCTGTGTGCAGACCTTGGCGCTGCGCTGGCTGGAGAAGGCATCCCTTCCGCTGGCGGATCTCCAGGAGGCGCGTGTTGTCCGGATCGCGCTCGACGTCATCTCGGTCACCTTCGACGGCAAGGAGGCGGCGGCCAACACGGTACGGCGTAAGCGGGCGATCTTTCACCACCTCCTGGAGCTGGCGGTGGAACAGAAGGTGTTCGCGACCAACCCACTGCATGAGATCAAGTGGAAGCCGCCCAAGGCCGTCAACGTCGTCGACCCCCGTACGGTGATCAATCCGGCTCAGGCGAAGCAACTCCTGGCGGCTGTGCCCAGGGTCGGCCGCACTCGGGGAGTTCGACTCAGAGCCCTGTTCGCTTGCATCTACTACGCGGGTCTGCGGCCGGAGGAGGCGGCAGACCTTCGTCTGAAGAACTGCACCCTGCCCGAAGCGGGATGGGGTCAGATCATCCTGGAGAGGGCGCGACCGCAGGCGAACAAGCGATGGACCAACTCGGGGGAGACCCACGAGTCGCGCAGCCTCAAGCACCGGGCGAAGAAGGAAACCAGGGAGATCCCCATCCCGCCTGTCCTGGTCGCCATACTCCGTGAGCACATCGACGCCTATGGCACCGAGGACGACGGCCGGCTCTTCCGGACGACCAAGGGAGGTTCCTACTCCAGCTCAGCATGCTCCTACGTCTGGCAGGAAGCGCGAGCGCTCGTCTTCACCGATGAGCAGGTGAGGTCACCGCTCGCCGCCCGACCGTACGACTTGCGACACGCTGCCCTGTCCCTCTGGCTCAACGCGGGCGTACCGGCTACTGAGGTAGCCAAACGAGCCGGACACAGCGTGGAGGTCCTCCACCGGGTGTACGCCAAATGCATGGAGGGCCAGCAGGAACGGATGAACGGGAAGATCGGCAACGCTCTCGGCGAATGATTCCCATAGATGCTCGCCTCCAGGCCTCGGCACAAGCCGGGGCCTCAACCTATGTGTGGCTTGCCCGGTCCTTCGAGGAAGTGGCCGATTCGCAGCCGCATTGAGCGGTCCATCGACAGTGAGCAAACCTCGTCCCGCGGCACCCAACGCACTTCCCGGGACTCGTCGCTCGGCGTCGGCTCCCCGTCGACGGCTCGGCCGGTGAGCATGATGGAGAACTCCTGCCGGGCCTCGCTGTTGCTGGTGTAGAGGATCACGTGTTTGGGGTCGGTGTACGTTCCGACAAGGCCAGTGATCTCGCACCCGATCCCCGTCTCCTCCAGCGTCTCGCGGATCGCTGCCTCGGGCAGGGACTCGCCCAGATCGATCGCACCGCCGGGCACGGCCCAGTTGCCATTGTCGCTACGGCGGATCATGAGGATCTCGCCCGTTTCGTTGGTGACCGCGACGTTCACCGATGGGACCAGGGTGTTGGGTTCGGGTGCGGCGGGGTCGTCGTAGAAGTCGATCCGGCGGCCCATGCTCAGGACTCTACCGGCGGCGTGCTGGCCCGGATGTTTCGAAGCGCCCAAGTAGGCCGAGGTTTCCTTTGCGTAGTAGTCATCCTTGGAAGTGCGGCGCGACCTCGACAAACCTGTATCCGTTCAGCGCTGCAAAAACGAGGTAGGCAATCCAAGCGGACTTGTGCTTCCGCAGGATCACAAGCACGACTGTGGCGAGGAACAGGCTGATCCCCGAGGAGAAGAAGACAAGGAAGACCCCGTCCGGATCGCTGAAATCCGGCATCTCCGGATTCCCGTCGTACCTGGTTGACCTGAAGCTGATGATCGTCGTGAACAGCGCGAGGATGGAGATCCCAGTGATCATCATCTCCGCGGCAGCCTTTTTGCGCCCGGGGCTGAACCCGTCAGGGCCAAGCGGGCTCTCTGGGACTTCACTGCTCATGGCGGAGCCTTTCTGCATCCCACCGAGTATCCAGTACCTGTCTGAAAAGTCATTCGCCAATGTCGCGCAAGATATCCATGGCGTGGATTACATCGGTGACCACGTGATCCGGGGAGTGCCCATGATGGGGCCAGATGCCGTGGTCGATCCAGACCGTGCGCAGGCCGGCTGCCTGTCCTCCGCCAATGTCCGCGACGGGGTGGTCGCCGACCATCCAGCCCCCGCCGATGAGACTCATACCGCATCGCTTGGCGGCGATCTCGAATAGGCCAACGTCGGGCTTACGGATGCCCTCGACGCCCGAGAGCGCGTAGCCGTCGACGGCATCGGCCAGGCCCGTCCGCTGGATCTTGCCGAGCTGGTTGTCCGCTGTCCCGTTGGTGACGATCCCGACCCGCCATCCGGACGCGCGTAGCTCTGTCAGTGCGGCTATGACCTCGGGACGACACTCGACAAGATGGGGCATACGACGGCGGTACGCGGCCCACAGGTTCGCTGCCGAAGTGGAGAGCTTGAACCGCTCGCGCACCTTGGCGAAGAACAGCTCACGATGAGGTAGGCCGTTACGGTCCAGCTTGATCAGGTGGTCGACGGCTTTCCGGCTGAGTCGATGCTCTTCGGCGAATTCCTGCGCCCACAACAGGAAGGCGGCGTCCAAGTCGATGAGCGTGTTGTCCAGGTCGAAGAGCGCCAGTCGCTGCACGATGATCGATCCTAGGTGATGCTGGCTCCGCCTCCTGGCTGCTGTCTGGTCCCGTGGGATCGCCCGTCTCTGGTCCGCCCCGACGAGGTGCGACCTGCGGAAACACACCAAGATCCATCCCACGCATATCCCACAGCCGCTGACATGCGGCTGCCTACGGTGGCACACGGCTGCACAGAGCCAGGGAACAAGAAGACGAACACGCCCAGGTCAAAGGCATGATCGCTGGTCAAGAGAGTGCCCCCGGCATGATTCGAACATGCGACACCCGCTTTAGGAGAGCGGTGCTCTATCCCCTGAGCTACGGAGGCAGGGGCTCCTAGTAAGAGTAGCGAAAGTGGCGAGTGGTTGCGCGCTTGGAGGGGGAGTTCGGGGTGGACTTCGGGTTATCGGTTCGCTGAGCTGGAGTAAAAGGGCGGCAAGTGGGCGGGTGTGCGAGGTTGGGCGGAGTTAGCGTCACGCTCCGTGATCGACAGGAGACGGAAGCGTATCCGTGGGCGCCGTGCGCTGCGGCCGGCGGTGCTGTGTGGCGCGATGCTGGCGCCCGCGCTTCTGGCCGGGGGGTTGCTGGTGGCCGAGCTCACGGGCTACGAGGCGGCCATCCGGATGGCCGACGCCGGTACGGGGCCCGAGGCGTCCGGGGAAGCGGGGGGCTGGGAGGGGCGCGGGGGGCGGCAGGGAACCCGGGAAGACGCCTGGAATGGTGCGATGTCCCGGGTGGGGGGCGGTGGTGATGAGGCGTCTCGGGTGGGAGCTGGGAGCGGTGCGGAGCCTTGGATGAGGGCTGGAGATGGCCTGGGGCTCCGGGCGGGGGAGGATGCGGGGCTGCTGAACGGGGGAGTGCCGCAGGAGGGTGCGGGGTTGCCGAACGGAGGTGTGCCGCAGGAAAACGCGGGGCTGCTGGATGGGGGAGTGTCGCAGGAAGATGCGGGGCTGCTGGATAGGGGAGTGCAGGAAGAGGGCGTGGGGTTGCTGAGCAAGGGAGTTGTGAGGGAGAAGGCTGGGCTGGGAGTGGCGAGGGAGGGCGTGGGGTTGCTGGACGAGGGGGCGGCGGGGGACGTGGTGGCGGTGGTGCCGGTCGCGGTTGGGGCGGTGCGGAGCGGGGTGTTCGGGCCGAGGTTGCTGCCTCCGCCCTTGCGGCCGGAGCGGGTGTACGGGGGGTGGATGCCGGTCGCCGCGAAATCGGACGCGGGCCGCTCGGTGAGTGGGGGCGGCAGGCTCGGTGGGACGGGCGAACTGGGTGGGTTGAACCAACTGGGCCAACCCGGCTACCTGAACCAACCGGGTCGATCAAGTCAATCGGGCCAACTCGGCCAACTGCACCAACTGGGGCGGTCAGGTCAAACGGGCCAGTCGGGTAAAACAGGCCAGCCGGGCAGCATGGACGAGGCGGATGTGGTCGTACCCGTGAGGGTCCCCAGAGGCCCCAGGGGGCCGCGGAGGGCCGCGTTGCGGCCGCCTGTGGAGCCTGAGCCTCGGGAGGAGCGGGAGCCCTGGGACGGCTGCCCGGTGGAGTGGCGGGGGACGTGGCTCTGGGAGGTCTGTAAGGAGCACGCGCGGCAAGAAGTCTGACTTGTCTGGTCGCAAAAAGGGGTGTTCGGCGCATAACGGCTGTGGAGGTCTGGCCCGGGTAGTTGGCCAGCTGTAGTAGCGTGCGTGCCTGACCCAGGTCACGAGTTCGCAAACGGAGGGGTCGAACGTGCCACCTCGTCGATCAGCGGGTCTGATCGCCGTCGTCGCGACGATGCTTTCCCTCCTGCCGGGGGCCGCTGTCGCGCAGCGGGCGCCGGCGGAGGTTCAGGCCGTTGTCGTCGCCGATCCGGTGAATCTCACAGAGCTGCGTCGCGAGGCGGAGAAGGCGACAAAGGACCTTGAGGCCGCGACCAAGGCGCTGGAGCAGCGGCGGACCCAGATCCGTGACTCGGAAAAGAAGCTCACCGCCAAGCTGAGGGAGCTGCAGGCGGCCGAGAGGGCTTTCGAGCAGGTACGGCAGCCGCTCTCGGACCTGGTCGGGCTCCTTTACCAGCAGCCCCTCGGCGGGGACGTGACCGGTTTCCTGTCCGGCGAGTCCAGCACGAACACCCTGCGGGCTATGGCCGGTGTCACCCAGCTTGTTGCCGAGCAGGACCTGATCCTCAAGGACAGCAGCCGCCTGCAGCTGGAGCGGGAGCGGCTGGCGGGCGAGGCGCAGGAGCTCCGGGCGACCAACCTCCTCGCGGAGGCCCAGATGGGCGCCGAGATCGAGACGCTCAGGGTGCGCTCGCAGAAGATCGTGCAGTCCCTGACCAAGGCGCTGGTGAAGCTGGGCGTCAAGATCAACAAGAATGGGCAGCCGGCGGCCGGGTGTGACCCGACCAGGGCGACCGCGATGGGCGACTTTCCCAACGGGCTCATCCCGCAGGCGTACCTCTGCCCGCTCCAGCAACCGGGCAACCAGCTGCGCGGTGACGCCGCGCTCGCGTTCATCAGCCTCAACGAGGCGTACAAGCGGCGGTTCGGCAAGCCCATGTGCGTGACCGACAGCTACCGGAGCCTGGCCGAACAGCAGTCGGTCTACTACCGCCGCCCCGGCTTCGCCGCGGTTCCCGGACGGAGCAACCACGGCCTGGGGCTCGCGGTCGACCTGTGCGGGGGCGTCGAGCGTTTCCGCTCGGCCGAGTTCAACTGGGTGGAGGCCAACGGCAAGCGGTTTGGCTGGATCCACCCCCAGTGGGCCTACGTCAGCCCCTTCGAACCCTGGCACTGGGAGTACGACCCCAAGCTCGGCTCCCTGTTGTAGGGGCTCCTGGCAGAACGGTCCGCGGCCTTAGAAGTCGATCTCCCAACCGAACTTGAGGGCGGCGGAGTGGCGTTCCGAGGCGGGTAATTCCCGTGCGCAACCTCTTGTCGGCGGTTCACACTTCGGGCATGGATGGATATGCCTTCGAGCCCGCCGCATCCTTGGTGCAGTCGAGCGAACTGCTGGGGTTCCCTTCTGACGCCCGGGTGCTCATCGTCAACTGTGATGACTTCGGGATGTACGACGCGATCAACGCCGCGGTGATCGACTCGATCGAGCAGGGGATCGCCAGTTCGTGCAGCCTGATGGTGCCGTGTCCATCGGCGCCGCACGCCATGCGTCTGCTTCGCCGACGGTCGGAGATTCCGTTCGGGATCCACCTCACGCTGGTCTGCGACACGGCCCACTACCGATGGGGGCCGTTGACCGCGAAGGAGAAGGTGCCCTCGCTGCTCGACGACGCGGGCGAACTGTTCATATCCACACCCGCGGGGCGTGCCGAGTTTCTCGCCCAGGCCCGTCTCGACGAGGTGGAGCTTGAGTTCCGCGCGCAGATCAACGCCGTGGCCGACGCCGGGCTCACACCAACGCATCTGGACTTCCACTGCCTGGCCGACGGCGGGCGCGACGACATCCTCGACCTGACCGTGGCGCTGGCCGCGGAGTACGGCCTGGCCGTGCGGGTCTGGCTCGAACCCGGACGTCAGAAGATGCGACAGCGGGGCCTGCCGGTCACCGACAACGAGTTCCTGGACAGCTTTTCCCTCAGCATCGAGGGCAAGCCGGCCCGATACGCCCATCTGCTACGCGAACTGCCGGCCGGGCTCAGCGAATGGGCGGTGCATCCCAGCGTCGGCCGCGAGGAGTCGCAGGCGATCGACAGCGGCTGGCGCGTACGCCGAACCGACTACGAGTTCCTGACCTCGCCGAAGGCTCACGAACTCCTCCAACAGGAGGGCATCACCGTGATCGACTACCGGACCATCCAACGGGCATGGTCCAGCGCCCCCGGTAGATCGGCAGTACGCCTTCCCGCTCAACGATGGTCGGCGCTGGACAGTCGGCCGTCGTAGGCACTCAAGCTTCTCCGGCCGCATTGAGTCGCAGGCGCCTACCCATAGCCTGTTGGCCGTGCTCGTCCTCATCCGGCACCGCCGGATGAGGAGATCCTGCGGTGGTCTCAGATTTCTCCCGTACGGATGCCTGCGAGGAAGTCGTTCCAGGTTGCCGGGGAGAAGGTGAGCACGGGGCCCGACGGGTCCTTGCTGTCGCGGACGGCGACGAGGCCCGGCAGGTTGGTGGCCACTTCCACGCACGCATCCCCGCTGTTGCTGTAGCTGGACTTACGGAACTCGGCGCCGGACAGGCCGGGAGGGAGCATGGTCACTCCTTACTGTTCACCACGGCGATGAGCGCTGTGGATCTTTCGGGGGACAGGTACGCGCTGCGGTGAGGCGCTTGAACGTCAGCACGAGCTTCTGCGTAATCGGCCGGTTCCAGCCGTGCGGTACTCGGCGTCAGGTCAGATTTCTCCACTGCGGATGCCTGAGAGGAAGCTGTGCCAGGTCGTTGGGGAGAAGATCAGTACGGGGCCTGACGGGTCCTTGCTGTCGCGGACGGCGACGACGCCCGGCAGGTTGGTGGCCACCTCGACGCAGCCGTTGCCGCCGTCGCTAAGGGTTGATTTGCGCCACGCGGGAGTGAGTGTCAGATCCGGCATCTTGGCATCCTCCGTGCTTCAGGTTGCGGTGACAACGCGCGGAGAAGGCAGAAATATATGAGGAACGCTTGCCGTAGTGCGCGGTGCAGGCGCATGATGGCCCAGAATCACTACTCTGAGTGAGATCATCATGACACTGGATCACTGCTCTGCCTTGCGGATCGAGTTGGTTGGGGCCGTTGGGGCTCCGTTATGGCTTCGTGGTCCGCGCGTCTCCGGGATTGTTCTGCCTGGCGTGCTCGGGTGGCAACACGAAGGTTCCAAGGCTGGGAACGAGCTTGACGAGGCCCAGATCGCGCAGGTAGCGGAGGACGTGACGAGCGGTGTTGTTCCCGACGGCATAGTCGCCCATGATCGCCACGATGCTTGGGACCTTGTGTCCGGGTGGCCATTCACCGCTGTGGATGCGCTGCTCGAACGTCTCTGCGACCTGCTCCCACTTAGGTCGGCCAGGCTCGAAATCGATCATGTTAGCGACCGTATTCGTTGTTGGCGTGCCTGGGCGATCCCAGACGTGCCTAGACATGCCTAGGCACGCATGGACACGCGTAGGCATGCCTTGCTCGTGAGATGTCCCCTTCTAAAAAACGGACCCGCCCGACGGTGCAAACGTCTGGACGGGCCCTTGACCAGGAAGCGAGTCCTGATCCGTGAGTAACCCTAGTGCTCCGGCCCTTGACCGGACCATGGCGAGCGGCTGTGGCTGTTTCGCCGACGCGCCGCCGATGCCGATGGGATGCGCCTCCTGTGGGCATGCCCCCTACGCGCACGGCTGCCTCGACCAACCTGCCCATCACGAATACATCCAGCCCTCCGGCGCTCTGATGGCCACCCGCCTGCAGGCCCGTCGTAGCGGAGATCTTTCCCTGCCCTGTTTCGAACCGCTCGTACTCGTCGCTCCGGCCGAGGCGATCCCACTGGTACCCGCTCAGAGGTCTACCGCGCAGGTCCCGGCTGAGGTGGCCATGCCGGTGGTCGCTCAGTGGTGTGCCCAGAGGGCTCCGACAGAGGCGACCCCATCGATACCCGTCCAGTGTCGTTCCGAGCAGGTCCTGGCTGCCGAGCCCGCTGTATCGGTGTCGCTACCCCGGCGGGTGCCCAGCTGTCGTCGCATGGAGCTCCCGGCCAGGTCTATCCGAACCAGACCGTCCCAGTTCGGCGGTGGGCATCACTCCACGCCCCGTCCCGGGCGAACGACCGCCTGCGCTCTGCGTCGCGTAGCGGTCACCTCGTCTTCGTACCGGCCACCCAGCCCGTACGGCGTACCCCTCCGTGTCCTGCCCTGCCCCATGAAGCGGGCCCGTCCTCCGCTACCAACGTCCGGACGGGCCCTTGATCGGATGGAGGTCCAATCAGTGGACGATGTTAGATCCAGCACCCCCGAACCGGCCATCCCCGGCTGGCGACTGATCCTCAGCGACGCCGGACGGCTGTGGGCCAGCCGGGAGGAGCCCTTCTCCCCGGCCGCCTTCCATGCCGGAGCCGAACGCACCGTCGACGCCGACACTCTCGACGCCCTACAGGCCGAGACCGACAGGCAGGAGACCATCGCCCGAGAGGCCCAGGAGCAGGCCGGGCAGGTGATCTCATGATCCGGCGACGGCTCGCCCGCCCGCGCGGGCGCCACCGCGACGGCCTGGCCGCCCCTCCCGTGCCGCACTACACCTGGGACCACGAAGCCCGCGCCGAAGCCGCCATGCTGGAGATCACCTGGCCCGGCTGGGCCGTCCTGTACGGCACCGGCAGCCGACTCTTCCACGCCATCGCCACCTGGTCCACCCCAGAACCGCTGCTCCTCTGCGACCGCACCGTCGAGGGGCTCAAGGCGCAGATGCGCGAGGCCGAGATGACCGCGCTCCTGCACCGTTGGGCGCTCACCTCCACCTCGGCCACTATCGGCCACTTCTGAGCAGGCACGGCGGCCCTCCCTTCCCCGGCCTAGGCCGCCGTGCCGCCAACGCACCGTGCGGGCGCTACAAGGCGCCCGTACGGTGCGTGACGCAGGCGGGCCCGCTGCGTCATCCAGCGGCATCGCCGCTGGTCGATGGACGGCACCTGGGACGGGCTACGGAGGGGGTGTTTGGCCGCCGATTCCTGGTTGCACGCCGAAAGGGTTGTCGATGGCGTACCGCCAGCGCCCGTCTTGCCCGCGTCGGGCGACATCGGTGGCGGTGCCCTCGATGTGGACAGGCCGGCCATCGCGGTCCGTGCCGTCGATGAGCCAGTCGACGATCAGCAAGGCGATGTCGCCCGTGGTGTATACGTGCCGCGGCCGAACGGTGATCGGCAGCCCGAGATCCAAGAATCGTTCATTGGCGGCGTGGACCTCCTGCCCGGTCAGCGGTGAGCCCGGTTCGGGAACGAACATCGCCCCGCTCTCATAAACTTCCGCCACCGCCTCCACGTCACCGGTGTTGAACCGCTCGGCGAACACCATGGGCACGTCCTCGGGACGTTCAGCAAGCTGTCGCATCATCGATGCATGTCCTTCCATGAGGTAGAAATCAGTCAGACGCGGCAACGCTAGGAGGCGCCCTCGTGGCTCACCAAACGGTTGGTCACCCGGTCCGGCAGGGCCTGCCCGACGACCCCCGCGCGCACGTCACCGAACCCACCCCCTCCTGTCCGGTGGAGATCACCCTCGCGGCGCTGCATGGCCGCTGGACAACCCTGGTGATCCGCGAATTCCTGCAAGGCGACCGCACCTTCACCGAACTCCGCCATGCCCTGCCCGCACTATCGGACAAGGTCCTGTCCGATCGGCTGGCGCACCTGACAGAAGCCGGTGTGCTCGATCGCCACCGCCGGCCCGGTTGGCCGCCTCGGGTGCACTACACACTCACCTCAGACGGGCACCGCCTCGGCCCCGTTCTCCAAGCACTATGGGACTGGGGCGCACAGCACCAGCCACCCCTGTCGTCGACCGAAGCCCGACAGCGCTGAGCCCATACCGTCGCCGAAAGCGCCACACACAAGATCTGTGGGACCCCCACTAGCTTCGGCGCGGCGAGCGAGCCGGTCAGGTGGGGGCTTGATCAGGCTTCTTTGGGCGACTCGCGCCAGCCGGATTCGAGAAGGTCGAAGATGGCGTTCAGTGCGGCCAGGGGGTCGGGTTCCGTGCCCGCGAGTTCGGGGATCTCCAGGACGTAGCGGGCGAGAGCGCGGACGGTCATGTCGGAGGGGGCGCGGTCGCTCTCGGCGGCGATGGCCTCAGCCAGGGCTCCCTCGCTGGCTATCCAGAGCTTGCGTGAGTATTCCCGCAGGGCGGGTGTGCTGACGATCAGGTCGCGCTTGCGCCGCAGTTCGGGCGGGAGATCGTTGGTGAAGGGTCCCCGGGCTGCCATGCACTGGTGCAGGGCTTCCAGCACTGACTGGCCGGGGGGCCGGTCGCGGACCGCGGTGGCCAGCCAGACGCGTCGTTCGGTGCCGTCGTCGAAGATCAGCGCTTCCTTGCCGTCTGGCACGTGCGCGAACAGGGTGGCGATGGAGACGTCCGCCTCGTCGGCGATCTGAGCGACGGTGACGCCGTCGTACCCGTGCTCGCAGAACAGCCGCAACGCGGCGTCCGACAACGCCCGGCGGGTCTGTGCCTTCTTGCGCTCGCGGCGCCCCATCGTCGTCGGCATATCCCCATCATATCGGAACCTGGAACGCATCCGAATCTATAATGGTTATAGTTTCTGAGTCAGTTCAGATTCGTTCCGAATGGAGATGCGTCATGGCAACCCCCACAACCGTCGGCCCGCCGACGACCGCGTCCACCCGCCGCATGTGGTCGATCTTGGGTTTGGTGCTACTCGCCGACGCCCTCGACATGATCGACGCCACGGTCACCAACATCGCCGCGCCCACGATCACCGCCGAACTGCATGGCGGCGAGGGCCTGATCAAATGGCTCGGGTCGGCCTACATGCTCGCGATGGGCGTCCTGCTCGTGGTCGGCGGGCGACTGGGCGACAAGTACGGCCAGCGCAGGCTGTTCCTCATCGGCATGAGCGGCTTCACGATCGCCTCGGCCGTGGCCGGGCTCTCACCCGACCCGGCTCTGCTGATCCTCGCCCGCGGCGCGCAGGGCGCGTTCGGAGCGCTCTTGATCCCGCAAGGTATGGCGATCATGACAAAGACGTTCTCGCGTGACATGCTCACCAAGGCGTTCGCGTTGTTCGGGCCCCTGCTGGGACTCGCCTCGGTCGGCGGCCCGATCCTGGCCGGGTTCGTCATCGACGCCGACATCGCCGGCCTGTCGTGGCGCCCGATCTTCCTGGTCAACCTGCTGCTCGGCGGCCTCGGCCTGGTCCTGGCCGTCCGGCTGCTGCCGCACGACGACGGCGACGCGTCCACCGGTGTGGACGGGGTGGGCTCAGGGTTGCTCGCCGCCACTATGTTCGGCCTGCTCCTGGGGCTGGTCGAGGGATCGAGCAACGGCTGGACCGCCATCCCGATTCTCTCGATCGCGGCCGGCCTGGCGTTCTTCGCCGCCTTCGCCCGCCGCCAGAGCACCGCCACCGACCCGCTGCTCAAGCCATCCCTGCTGCGCAACCGCGGCTTCAGCTCCGGACTGCTCGTCGGACTGATCGTCTTCGCCGCCACCACCGGGCTGGTCTACGTCCTCTCTCTGTTCATGCAGCAAGGGCTGCACGCCTCGGCGCGAGACACCTCCCTGGGACTGCTGCCGATGACCGTCGGCATCATCGTGGCCGCGGGAGCATGCATGGCGCTGATCAAGAAGCTGGGCCGCACCCTCATCTTCCTCGGCCTGGCCGTCATCCTGATCGGCTGCGGCTGGCTGCTCGTCCTGGTCACAGCCTCCGGCACTGGCCTGAGCCTGTGGGCCCTCGCACCAGCTGTCTTCCTCACCGGCCTGGGGATGGGCGCATGCTACGGCACGATCTTCGACGTCGCGATCGGCGATATCGATCCCGATGAGGCCGGCAGCGCCAGCGGCTCCCTGTCGGCGATCCAGCAACTGGCGGCCGGTATCGGCTCGGCCGCCGTCACCTCGGTCTTCTTCCAGTCGGCCGGCTCCGGTTCCGGCTTCGGCCACGCCATGACGACCAGCCTCATCGTCGTCATAGCCCTCACCGCCATCACCGTTCCGGCCGTGATGCTGATGCCCAGACGAGCGCCAGAAGAACTCCAGCACTAACGCAGACCCGACCAGCCATCAACGCAAGGAGCTGGACGATGTCCTCCCTCCACAGCCCAGCCCCCTGGGACGTACGGCGCCTGCCGCACGCCGAGGGCAAGAACTTCCTCGTCACCGGCGGCAACGCGGGCATCGGATACTTCGTCGCCGAACAACTTGCCGGCACCGGCGCCACCGTCATCCTCGCCAGCCGTGACCCCGCCAAGGCCGAAGCCGCGCAGGTCTCGATCCGCGCCCGCGTCCCCGGCGCGCACGTCCGTCACATCCGCCTGGATCTGGCCGACCTCTCCTCGCTCAAAGCCTCCGCGGACGCCCTGAGACTGGACAGACTGGACGCGGTCGTCTGCAACGCCGGAGTGCTGCTCGACCAGCCGCCGCGGCGCGAGACCATGGACGGCAACGAGCTGATGTTCGCCACCAACCATCTGGGGCACTTCGCGCTGATCTGGTGGCTCGCCCCCCTGCTGACGGCCACACCCGCGAGCCGCGTCGTCACCACCGGCAGCTTCACGGCAAAGTCCGAGAGCCTGGACCTTGACGATCTCCAGAGCACGCGCGACTACCGGCCAAAGCGCACCTATGCACGATCCAAACTCGCGCAGATGCTCTTCGGCTTCGAACTCGACCGCCGCCTGCGCGCCGCCGGCAGCACGACGCTGAGCGTGATCACCCACCCCGGCGGCGCACTCGACTCCCTCACCCCTTCACGCCCGCCTGTCCACGTCCGAACCAGCGGCGAACGACTGCGCGGCCTGCCCGCCGGCCTCCTCTTGCAGAGCAAGGAGGCCGCCGCCTGGCCCGCCGTCCGGGCCGTCCTCGACCCGTCGGTGTGCGGTGGCCAGCTTTGGGGGCCTCGGGTATTCGGGATCCGCGGCCTGCCCACCCTCGAACCCATCCAAGGTCACCTGGCCGACACTGTACTCGCGGCGCGCCTGTGGACCGCCACCGCCAGCCTGACCGGCCTCGATCCAAGCCCGAACCTCAGGTAAGCCGACGTCAATCTCGATCGTCCATGAGGCCACAGTGCCATAGCTAGGGCGCGTCTCTTTGGTGGATTGATCAGTTGACCGGATGTGTCTGTCCGGTTAGTGATCACTGATGCGATGTGGGCTCGGATCGAGCCGTTGAAGCCGCCTGACCCGGTCCGCGGGCGGCGGTGGGCCGACCACCGCCGCACCCTGGAGGCCATTGCGTGGAAGTACCGCACCTGTTCGCCCTGGCGGGACCTTCCCGACGAGCTCGGTTCTTTCCAGACCGCTCACAAGCGGCTGATCAGGTGGGCCGTGGACGGTACCTGGACGAAGATCCTTACGGCTGTGCCGGCGGCGGCCGACACTGATGACGGCCTGGACTGGACCGTGCCGGTGGACTCCACGGTCGTGCGGGCGCACCAGCACGCCGCCGGAGCACGCAAAAAAAGGGCCGCAGGCCGCGACGAGCCGGACCATCACGCACTCGGACGCTCCCGCGGCGGGCTGAGCACCAAGGCCCACCAGGCCGCACTCCACCTCGCCGCCATCCTCATCTGGGCACGACGCTGACCAAAGCGATAGAACCTTGCCATGCCAAGCTTCGAGGTCACACCGATAGGTACAGTCCGGAACAACCGAACGGACGTCCAGCACACGGACAACTGGGGTGCCGTCCGCAGCACGATCACCATCGACGAGCGCTTCGGCGAGGCGTGCCTCCAGGGTCTGGAGGGCTTCTCCCACGTGGAGATCCTCTTCATCTTCGACCAGTTCCCGGAACACGACGACTACCGCGAACCCCGCCCCTACCGCGGCCGCTCCGACCTCCCGCCTGTTGGTGTCTTCGCCGGCCGCGGCCCCCGCAGACCGAACCGCATCGGGGTAACGTGCTGCGCCATCGAATCCGTCCACGGCCGCGAACTGACGGTGGTGGGCCTCGACGCGGTCTCCGGCACCCCGGTCATTGACCTGAAGCCGACGATGGCGGAGTTCCGCGCGGTGAACATCAAGCAGCCGGAATGGGTCAGCCGCCTGATGTCGGAGTACTTCCAGCCGTAAACGGCCCCCCGCCAACCCGCCCGCCCTCACCGCCTCACCCTGTGACAGGTCACGAATGCGGCTGGAGTACTGATCGGACAGGCATGTCCGATCAACTGACCACCCGGCCTAAGAGACACGCCCTAGCCCTGGCGCTGGGAGCACGCTCTGGGAATCACCTCGCGCGGGCGCCGATCGTGATGGAGAGCCGTCCGCCCGCCTGGGCGGAGGCCAGTTCGGTCGCCTGGGCCGAGGTGGTGGCCAGCACGACGAGGGCGCCTCGCTCCGACTTCTCGTCCGGGGTGGCCAGGACCGTGACGTCCTCGGCCACGGTCGTCGCGGGGGCGGTGCCGTCCCACGTCGAGGTGGCGGCGGCGAGCACGTCCACCACGTCACCCGGCGAGAGCAGGCGCGCGGTCTCGGGGTCGGCGACGCGGACCGGGGTGGCGACCGCTCCGGGGCCGTGGGCGGCCAGCAGGCCGGGGCCGAGCAGGCGGACGTCGGTCAGCGGCTCCCCGCGCCGTGCGGGACCGGCCAGGATCTTTCCGGCGAACGGTGTGCCGGGTCTCAGGGCGCCGTCGGGGACGGTGTCGGGCCTCAGGGCCGCGGGTGTCAGGTCGGTCCCCTTCAGCACGCCGCCGGGGAGATCCCTGGCGGCGGTCAGGACGATCACCGAGGCGGTGTCCGGGCGCAGGGCCAGTAGGGCGCATCCCATCGCCAGGGCGGCGACGAGGGCGGCGAGCAGGCGGTGACGGCGGCCGAGGAGGCGGCGCAGGGCGCGCATGGCTGACTCCATGGATGGGAGCCGGGCGGCGCGGTGCCCGTGACGGAACGTCCCGCCGGATGGCGGGACGGGGACGACTCCCGCTGGATGGCGGGTTGACGATCCCCATGAAATGGGTGATCGCCGAGGTGATGTTTCCGAGGAACGACTCTTCCCGGGGTACGGGTTCGGTCTGGGAGGTCGAGGCTCTCCGGAACCCCGGAGAACGGTGATCATTGGGAGGCGGAGGCTCAACGGCGAGGCGAAGGGGGAGCGGTGTTGTGGACCGGGTGGTCTCCCTTGAGGAAGGACCTTCCCGGCCAGGCATGGGCTCAGTCGGGGAGGTCGAAGGGGAGCTTCAGGCCGTCCAGGGCGGTGGGGCAGGGGCAGGTGCGGTCTTCGGGGAGGGCGGTGACGACGTCGGTGATCAGGGAGCGCATCCGGGTGACGTTGGTGGCGAAGAAGGCGAGGACCTCCTCGTGGGTGACCCCCTCACCCGCCTCGACCCCGGCGTCGTGGTCGGTGACGAGGGAGATCGAGGTGTAGCAGAGGGCCAGCTCGCGGGCGAGGATGGCCTCGGGGAAGCCGGTCATGCCGACGATCGACCAGCCGTTGCCGCTGAACCAGCGGGACTCCGCGCGGGTCGAGAAGCGCGGGCCCTGGATGACCACGAGGGTGCCGCCGTCGGACACCTCCCAGTCGGAGGAACGCGCGCTGGAGACCGCCGCCTCGCGGCCCGAGGGGCAGTAGGGGTCGGCGAAGGCGACATGGACGACGCCGCCCTCGTCGTAGTAGGTCTGCACGCGGCCGGCGGTGCGGTCGACGAGCTGGTCGGGGACGACCAGGGCGCCGGGGCCGATCTCGGGGCGCAGCGAGCCGACCGCGCTGGGGGCGAGGACCTGGCGCACGCCGAGGGAGCGCAGTGCCCACAGGTTCGCCCGGTAGGGGATGAGGTGTGGCGGGAAGCGATGGTCGCGGCCGTGGCGGGGCACGAAGGCGACCGAGCGCGATCCGATGCGGCCGACGGTGACGACGTCGCTCGGTGGCCCGTACGGTGTGGTGATCTCGACCTCTGTGGCGTCGTCGAGCAACGAGTAGAAGCCCGAGCCGCCGATGACTCCGATATCCGCGCGAGTGCCCATGGCGCCGAGATTAGCGCCACGGCAGGGTACTTGAGGAGCCCGGGGGACTGCCTGTGGATAACCTCCTGCGGGAGTCCACACGGCGGCCTGTGGATACCGGGCGCCGAGATGAGCGCTCTGGCCTGGGCCCCCGATGGCAGCCCTGGCGCCCCTGGGCCTCTCGGCGGCCGGGAGCCTAGGACGCCGCGGGGGCCGGGCTGCTCGCCACCTTCGCCGGCTTGGCGTCGGACTTCGAGTCCGACGAGGTGGAGGAGCTCGACGAGTCGGATGACTTCGACGAGCCGGACGAGTCCGAGGAACTCGACGAGCTCACCGTGCTGGACGAGGACGACCGGCTGTCGGTCCGGTAGAAGCCCGAACCCTTGAAGACGATGCCGACCGCGGAGAACACCTTGCGCAGGTCGCCCGCGCAGCTCGGGCACTCGGTGAGAGCGTCGTCGGAGAACTTCTGGACGATTTCGAACTGGTGGTTACAGGCACTGCAGGCGTACTGGTAGGTGGGCACGCGCTCCTCCTCATGTGGTCCGCGCCGATTGGCACTCTAGTGGCGCGACTGCTAATGGTACGCAGCCGACAAGCTTAAACGCGAGTTGGCGTCTTCGCATTCCAAAGGGAGATCTCGATCAGACGCCACGCTCGCCGTACCAGCCCGCGAGCTTGCCCTTGCGGCTGATCGCCCGCATCCGGCGCTCGACGGTGTCCCGGCAGGCGGCCGTCGTCACGACCAGGAGCTGGTCCTCGACCTTGATCCTGGTGGAGTCGGTGGGGACGAACGTCCGGCCCTCCCTGACGATCAGCGTCACCTGGGCGTCGCGGGGCAGTCGCAGCTCGAAGATCTCCACGCCCTGCAGCTTGGACGTCGGCGGCACCTTGACCTGGAGCAGGTCGGCGTTGAGTTCCTCCAGCGGTGCCGACTCGACCTCCAGGTCGCGGGCCTCGTCGGGGGTGGACAGCCCGAGGAGCTTCGCCACGAACGGCAGGGTCGGCCCCTGCAGCAGCGTGTAGACGACGACGATCACGAAGACCTCGTTGAACACGAGCTTGGCCGTGCCGTTCTCGATGGAGGTGGCGGCCCAGGGGATGGTCGCGAGCACGATGGGCACCGCGCCGCGCAACCCGGCCCACGACAGGAACGCCTGTTCTCGCCAGTTGAGCCTGGCGATGCCCGTCAGACGGGTCAGGAAGGCGGAAACCATGATCGACAGAGGGCGGGCCACCGCGACCAGGATCAGCCCGGCGACCAGGCCGGGTACGACCGCGGTCGGCATCTCCGAAGGGCTGACCAGTATCCCGAGCATGACGAACAGGCCGATCTGGGCCAGCCAGGCCACGCCCTCGGCGAAACCTCGCGAGGACGCGCGGTGCGGCATCCGGGAGTTGCCCATGACCAGCGTCGCGAGATAGATCGCCAGGAAGCCGCTGCCGTGCAGCAACACGGCTCCCGCGTAGGCGACGAACGCGAGGGCCAGCACCGCGATGGGATACAGGCCGGAGACGGGGAGCGCGATGCGGCGCAGCGCGTAGATGCCGAGCGGGGCGACCGCCAGGCCGATGGCCGCGCCCACCACCAGCTCGAAGAGCACCTCGAACAGCGCGACCCCGAGGCTGGGCGAGGTGGCGGTGCTCAGCAGCATCACCGCGATCACCGTGGGCGCGTCGTTGAAACCCGACTCGGCCTCCAGGATGCCCGCGAGGCGCGGCGGCAGGGGCAGGCGGCGTAGCACGGAGAAGACGGCGGCGGCGTCGGTGGAGGCGAGGATCGCGCCGAGCAGCAGCGCGGTCCGCCAGTCCAGGTCGAGGATCAGGTGCACCGAGATCGCGACGGCCGCGATGCTCACCCCCACGCCGACGGTGGCGAGCACCAGGGCGGTGGGAATGGCTCCCTTGACGTGGCTCCAGGTGGTGGTCAGGCCACCCTCGGCCAGGATGATCGCCAGCGCGATCAGGCCTATCTGCTGGGCGAGCTCCGGGTTCTCGAACTGCAGCCCGAGCCCGGACTCACCGAGGAGCACTCCGAAGCCCAGGAAGATCAGAAGGCTGGGCAGTCCGCTCCAGTGGGCGACACGTACGGCGACGACGGCCGCGATGACGACTCCGGCACCGAGAAGCAGCCAGACGTCCAGCCCCATCTGGTCCCCTCTCTGTCTGTGGGGACCATTGTGTCGCATTCGAAAAGGGCGTCACACACGCCCCACGCGCACAGCGGGTCACAGCCCGGGGGCACACCGGCCCGGGACAGGCGGTGATTGTGTGTTCACGATGCCGACTCCGGTGACTCACCGTGGTCGGGCACATGTTCCCGGCGCCGGTTGTGGAGATCTCCGGGCCGGTCGTGTGCCCGGGGCGTTGGTGTCGGGAGGTTTCCTGGGGCGGCCAGGTGCTCGCGTGCCGACTGTGGAGATCTCCGGGTCGGTCTCGTGCTTTTGGGTGATCGGCCGGCTCAGGTGCCCGTGGCGCCCGTCCTGAAGATCCCCTCGGGCGTCGCCGCGTAGCGGACCGCCACGTCGTGCGGCTCGGCGGGCACGTCGTCGAGCAACTCGCCCTCGTGCAGCAGCGCCACGGTCGGCACGTTCGGGCCGACCCTGGCCAGTGCCCGGTCGTAGGAGCCGCCGCCCCGCCCGAGCCGTACCCCAGTGGACCTGTCCACCGCCAGCGCGGGCACGATCACCAGTGCCGCGGTCCTGATCGCGTCGACGCCGCGGCGGGTGTCGACCGGTTCCATGATCCCGAAGCGGCCGGGGGCCAGGGTGTCCGGGCCGTCGTACACGGCCCAGTCGAGATCGGCGTCGTCGCGGAGCACGGGCAGGATCACGGTCGCGCCGTGCTTCCACAGGGCGAAGACCAGCCCGTGGGTCGCGGGCTCCGTCCCGATCGACCAGTAGCACGCGACGAGTCCGGCCATCTGGACCCAGGGCCGGTCCAACAGGGATTCCCTGATCTGGACGGAGGCCGCATGGCGCTGCTCATCGGGGATCGCGGCCCGCGCCGCCTCGATAGTGGCACGCAGCCTCAGCTTGTCCACGGGTCCCTCCACTATGGTTTCGGTTATGGCCGACTTCGATGCTGTGACGAAAGCCGTTGTCCCCGCGGCGGGTCTGGGCACCCGTTTTCTTCCGGCGACCAAGGCGACCCCCAAGGAGATGTTGCCGATCGTCGACAAGCCCGCGATCCAGTATGTCGTCGAGGAGGCGGTCTCCGCCGGACTGCTCGACGTCCTCATGGTCACCGGGAAGAACAAGCGTTCCATCGAGGACCACTTCGACCGGGCGATCGAGCTTGAGGAGGCCCTGGAGGCCAAGGGCGACGACGAGCGCCTCTCCCAGGTACGCGAGCCCGCGGACCTGGCCACCATCCACTACGTACGGCAGGGCAGGCCGCGCGGCCTCGGCCACGCGGTCCTCTGCGCCAAGCAGCACGTGGGCGACAACCCCTTCGCGTGCCTGCTCGGTGACGACCTCATCGACTACCGCGACGAGCTCCTCAAGCGCATGATCGAGGTACGCGGCGTGCACGGCGGCAGCGTCATCGCGCTGATGGAGGTCCCCAGGGAGCAGGTCTCCCTGTACGGCTGCGCCGCCATCGTGCCCACCGACGAGGACGACGTGGTCAGGGTGACCGACCTGGTGGAGAAGCCCCCTGCGGACGAGGCCCCGTCCAACTGGGCGGTCATCGGCCGGTACGTGATCGACCCGGCCGTCTTCGAGGTCCTGGAGAACACCCCGCCGGGACGCGGCAACGAGATCCAGCTCACCGACGCCCTGCGTACCCTCGCCGGGCGCGGCAACGACCAGGGCGGCCCGGTGCACGGAGTGCTGTTCCGAGGCCGCCGCTACGACACCGGTAACAAGCTCGACTACCTCCGTACGGTGGTGCAGTTCGCCGCCGACCGCCCCGACCTGGCACCGGAGTTCCTGCCCTGGCTCAAGGAGTTCCTGGCCGCGCGATGAGCTCCATGAGATCGGTCGACGACCACCTTTCCGACATCCTGCGTACGGTCCGGGTCCTCGCTCCGCTGGAGGTGGAGCTGGAGCAGGCGCTGGGCACCACGCTGGCCGAGGAGGTCACGGCCCCGGTTCCGCTGCCGCCCTTCGACAACTCCGCGATGGACGGCTACGCCGTGCGGGCCGAGGACGTCGCCGGCGCCCCGGTGACGCTCCCGGTGATCGACGACATCGCGGCCGGCGACGGCCGGATGCAGGCCATCGGCCCCGGCATGGTCATGCGGATCATGACGGGGGCACCGCTGCCCGCCGGGGCCGACGCGGTGATCCCGGTCGAGTGGACCGACGGCGGTACCGCGCAGGTGGTGATCAACCGCTCCGCGCCGCCGGGGAACGCCATTCGCAGGTCGGGAGAGGACGTGCGTGCCGGTGACGTCGTGCTGCCCGCGGGCACCCCGATCGGGCCCGCGCAGCTCGGAGTGCTGGCCGGGGTGGGCCGCCGCCGGGTGCTGGTGCGGCCCCGTCCGAGGGTGGTGGTGATATCCACCGGGGCCGAGCTGGTCGAGCCCGGCCTGCCCCTGGGCGACGGCCAGATCTGGGAGTCCAACAGCTTCGCCCTGATCGCCGCGGTCCGCGAGGCGGGTGGCGAGGGCTACCGGGCGGGGATCGTCGTCGACGACGCCGCGCGGTTTCTCGACCAGCTCGACGCGCAGCTCCTGCGGGCCGACCTGGTGATCACCAGCGGCGGTGTCTCGATGGGGGCGTACGAGCCGGTCAAGGAGGCCCTCGGGCCGCTCGGCACGGTCCGCTTCGAGCGGGTCGCCATGCAGCCGGGCATGCCCCAGGGCTTCGGCGTGGTCGGCGAGGACCACATCCCGATCTTCGCGTTGCCGGGCAACCCGGTGTCGTCGTTCGTGTCGTTCATGGTGTTCGTCCGGCCCGCGCTGCGGAAGATGGGCGGTCTGGCCGCCGAGCCCACGGCGACCGTGCGGGCGGTCACCACCGGGCCGCTCCGCTCGCCCCAGGGCAAGCGCTCCTACCTGCGCGGCGTGCTCGGCCCCGACGGCACCGTCGACCCGGTACGCAGGCAGGGCTCCCACCAGCTCGCCGCCCTGGCCTCGGCCAACGCCCTGATCGTGGTCCCCGAGGACGTCGTCGAGCTTCCCGAGGGCGCGAGTGTGGAGGTCATCCCACTGTGACTGGATTCACGCACATCGACGAGACCGGCGCGGCTCGCATGGTGGACGTCTCGGCCAAGGAGGTCTCCGTCCGTACGGCGACCGCCACCGGCAGGGTGCTGCTCTCGGCCGAGGCCGTGGCGCTGCTGCGGTCGGGGGAGGTCCCCAAGGGCGACGCGATCGGCACCGCGCGGATCGCCGGGATCATGGGTGCCAAGCGGACCCCCGACCTGATCCCGCTCTGCCACCCCATCGCGCTGCACGGGGTCAAGGTCGAGCTGGCCGTGGTCGACGACGGCGTGGAGATCACGGTACGGGTCAAGACCGCCGACCGTACCGGGGTCGAGATGGAGGCGCTGACCGCGGTCTCGGTCGCCGCGCTCGCTCTGATCGACATGGTCAAGGCGGTCGACCCGGCCGCCGTGATCACCGATGTCCGGGTCGAGGAGAAGACCGGCGGCAAGACGGGCGTCTGGACCAGGGGAACCTCATGAGAGCCCTGGTGATCACCGCGTCCAACCGGGCAGCCGCCGGGACGTACCAGGACACGTCCGGGAAGCTGCTGGCCGGGCTGCTCGCCGAGGCCGGATGCGAGGTGGACGGGCCGAGGGTGGTTCCCGACGGCGAGCCGGTCGAGGCGGCGCTGCGCTCCGGGGTGGCCGAGGGGTACGACGTGATCGTCACCACCGGCGGCACCGGGCTGACCCCGGCCGACCTCACCCCGGAGATGACCCGGCGGGTGATCGACAGGGAGGTCCCCGGCATCGCCGAGGCGATCCGCCAGGTCAACCGGGAGAAGGTACCCACCTCGATCCTGTCGCGCGGGCTCGCCGGGCAGGCAGGTGGCACGCTGATCGTCAACCTGCCCGGTTCCTCCGGAGGGGTGCGCGACGGCATGGCAGTGCTGGCGCCGGTGCTCCGGCATGCCGTGGACCAGATCCGCGGGGGAGACCACCCTCGCTGACTCGTACTTTCACGCGGGCCCGTCGCGGCCGCTGCCCCGGCTCCCATGGCACGGTGGGCGGTGTTGGGGGGATGATGGAGGGCGTGGATCGACTTCGTGGCTGGCCGGTGACCCTGACGGAAGGTCCGGTAGGACTTCGACCGCTGCGGCTGCGGGACGTACGCGTCTGGCGGGAGTCGCGGCTGCGCAACGCGAACTGGCTCCGTCCCTGGGAGCCGAGCAATCCTGAAACCCCCCTCTTCAAGACCGGCCTCGGTCCCTACATCTCGATGGCCGGAACCCTCCGCAGGGAGGCCCGGCAGGGCCTCGCACTACCGTGGGTGATCACCTACGAGGGCGCCTTCGCCGGGCAGCTCACCGTGGGCGCCATCGTCTGGGGCTCCGCCAGGTCGGCACAGATCGGTTACTGGGTGGACGGCGCGCTGGCCGGTCGCGGGATCACCCCCACCGCGGTCGCCATGGCGGTCGATCACTGCTTCTTCACCACGGGGCTGCACCGGGTCGAGGCCAATATCCGGCCGGAAAATCACGCGAGCCGCAGAGTGGTTGAAAAACTTGGATTTAGGGAAGAGGGCATCAGACGTAGGCATTTGCACATCGATGGTGCCTGGCGTGACCACATTTGTTACGCGCTCACGGTCGAAGACGCGCCGAGAGGGTTGCTTGTGCGGTGGCGGCGGGCCCGTGAGGCGGCCGCCCATGGCGGCACTCCGCACGAAGAGGTTTGAAGATCTCACGACACACCGCATCGAATGCTCGTCAAATAGTGACACGCGGTCTTACGGTGCGTGACATGAGCACATCGAAGGCGCCGGGAGACCACCCGCGTCTTCATGCTGCCCGGAGGTGGCCGTGAGCAGCGTTGTCCTGTATTTGGCCATTGTCATTATGTGGCTGTGCGTGCTCGTGCCCATGTGGCTGCGCCGCGACCGCAACACCCTCGTCGAGACGACCAAGGACCCCGAGTCGTACGCCTACGACGAGGATTCCACCGAGACCCTGGTCGAGCCGCCGCACGCATCCTCCCCGGCCGAGTCCTCCTCGGGGGGCCTTTCCGCCACCGGGACCATGTCGGAGTTCCCGCCGGGCGACGGCGCGTCGCCACCCGCCGGCCGGGAGACCTCGACGGGTGCCCAGGCCGTGCCCGAGACCCCGCCCGCTCGCCGGCCCAACCCGCGGAGGGCCGCGGCCGAGCGCCGTCGCGCCGAGCTCCGCCGCAGGGGGCGGCAGGTGGCCAAGCGCAGGCGGCTGACCTTCTGGTGCGTGCTGCTCCTGCTCGCCTCCGTGGTGACGGCCGCCGTCCAGGTCATCCCCTGGTGGGGTGTGGCGCCCTCCGTGGTGCTTCTGGGGGCCTATCTGGCCATTCTCCGGGTCACCGTGCAGATCGACGCCGAGCAGCGGAGAGCGGCCGCCAAGGCCCGTGCGGAACGTGCCAGACGCGCCCGCCGCCGTGCCGCCCTGCTGGAGGCCCAGCGCCCGGTGGCCGAGGTCATCGACCTGACCGCGCTCCGCGACGAACTCTTCGACCAGTACGCCGAGACACCCCGCCGCGCGGTCGGCGACTGACGGTGGCTCTGGATGGCGCGAGTGCCCCCGGAAGTTTGCTAATCTAGTCCACGTCTTGGGGATGTAGCGCAGTCCGGTAGCGCACTTCGTTCGCATCGAAGGGGTCAGGGGTTCGAATCCCCTCATCTCCACAAGACGAAAGGCCCGATTCCAGATCATGGAGTCGGGCCTTTTCGCTGCTCAGGTGACGTGTAGGTCGTCAGTGGCCGTGGCCGGGCGGGGTGGTGTCCGTTGGGGGTTCCGGAGGCGGAGTCAGCGAAAAGTCAGCGGATGTCTTCGGAGGGGATGAGCTGCCCCCGTGGCGAGAAGGCTGGCCGACAACCGGTCAGGCGGCAGGGTTGTCGAGGATGACGACGGGGGCGTTCTCCACATCCGGCAACTCACTGTCCAGGCACATGCCGGTGGCCGCCTCGATGAAGGCGAAAGCCGCACCGCGTTTGCCGCGGTAGTCCTCCGGGTCGAGAGCGTCGAGCATGGTGTGGAAACCGGCCAGGATGCTCGGATCACCGTTCTCCACCCTGTGCTCGGTGAAGATGAAGTCGCGCATCCGCGCCCTGATCTCGCCGCCGGCCGCATAGAGGATCGTGTATCCCCCGTTGAAGTGCCAGGTCACCATCCACACGCGTGATTCCCTGCTGAGCTCGATCAGGACGCGGTCGGACAGACCGAAGCCATAGGCGAGTTCGAGGAAACCCCAGGTTCCTTCTCCCCCGGAGACGAGGAGGATGGGGCGGTCCTCCTCCCCTGCCTCTTCCCGGGGATACTCCATGACGCGCTGCTCGGGGGCGCGGCCTCCGTTCAGTCGTCGCAGGAGGTCGTCCACCGTGATCTCTTCGTTGAGGGGTTGCACGACGGTCCAGGAGAGTCCGTCCTCCAGCCACTGATGCCGCTCGAAGAAATCGCGGTAGTAGTCGATCACGTGATCATTGTGGCGGAGGTCGAGCCGCAGGATGAAGGCCCGACTTCAGGTAGCGGAATCGAGCTTTCTCGTCGTATCTCCGGTTAACTCCACCAGTCTTGTTCGGGCAGCTTGAGCCACATGTCGGCCTGGCCGTTGATCGATCGGGCGTCAGCCGGCCGGAGGCCCGCTCCGGCGAAGCAGTAGGCCTCGGCGTGGTAGTGGTAGAGGTAGGTGGCGAGGATCTCCTCTGCGGATTCTTCGGAGTAGACGTTGCCGCCGCCGGGGTGGGTGTCCCATTCCTCGATGGCGCCGTCACGGGCGATGACCCCCTGGTTGCCGCTCTTGGGATTGGCGAACAGCCCGTAGCAGACGGTGCCCACCGACAGGCGTTCTATGACGCCGGGGTTGGACGCGGCGTATCCACACGGCTGAAAGACGACGCATCCGCCGGGCACATCGGTGATACCGATGACGGACAAGGTGGCGTCGACATCCGTCCAGGGATCCTCCATGATCTCTTCAACGTCAGCGTCATCAGCCGGTACGGCCTCCAGGCGCCGTACCGCCTCGGCAGCGGTGATGTCGGCGACGCAGGCGAGGCTGTGGCCGTCGTCGTCGAAGCGCCCCAACGCGGCGGTCAGACGTCTGGCCTCTGCCACGGCGGCGGCCTCGGTGGCGGATAGGTCGGCCTCCCCAGCGGGAAGAGGGAACAGATCAGGGGTGGGAGTGGCCAGGCTGAGCCGTCCGGGGGACCAGCCGTTCATCATCGGTCGCCACGGGTCCGCTCCGGCGGCGACCAGGGCACGGGCGTTGTCGGGGCGGTTGTTGAAGACGGCGAGCCAGAGCGCGGTGCGGCCCTCGTCCTCCGCGTCGACGTCGTCGACGCGCCGGGCCAGTTCCGCGACCACTTCCGGTGAGCCGTCCTCGGCCGCGTGATGGAGGGGGCGTCCATGGAAGTCCGTTCCCGAATTCGGGTCGGCGCCCGCGTTGAGCCGAGCACGGATCGCGGCGAGATCCGTCCAGGCGTTCCAGCCCAGGCCGGACCATCCGGCTCCTTCGGTGACAGCCATGGCACTCCTTGAGAGAGACGTACTGAAGACGAGCGCCGATCATGACGTACAAGGCCGACAAATTCGCGCCGGTCGCGGGAAACACAACTTCCCGTAGCCGTGGTCGCCCCAGGTCGGGCGGCTGAGCGGAGTCAGCGAAAAGTCAGCGGACCCGCTGGCACGGGAGCGCAGCCGGGATCAACGGACGTCATTATCACGGCACCTGACAACACCGGATGGCATCCGTTGATCGGAAACGGTGCGTCCCACCGGGGTTCGCATCGAAGGGGTCAGGGGTTCGAATCCCCTCATCTCCACCAGGTCAGAGGCCGCTTCCGAGAGATCGGAAGCGGCCTTTTGCGTTGCTGAGTGACTACCTGCTGTGCCTGATCGCTGAGATCAGTTCGGTGATCGCCATCATCACCGCCGTCAGAAGGAACGCCAGGCCGAAAGCTGCAACCATGATGACGAGCGACATCGCGCTCCCCGGCACAAACACCATCATGAAGCTGCCGCAAAGCAGGACCAGCCAGCCGAGGACCAGCGGAACCAGATAGAACATGCGGTGATCGTTCACAGTGTCCCTTCGAAAACCTCGCCGTTAATGGGCACAGATGATCCCGTACCGTTCACAGGTCTGGAAAGAGCTGATCCATAGCCTTAGCTCCTTCAAGAAGCACCGGGCGGAGCTGCTTGCGGTAGACCGTCTCGGTCACCGTCGTGTTGCTGTGCCCGACGAGGCGGGAGATGTTCTCCAGTGGGACGCCGGAGTCGGAGCAACGGCTTCTGAATTCGCTGCCATCAAGCCGCCTCTTCCGTGGAATCGGGAGTGGGAGCCAGCCGCACGCCGCCGGACCGGGCCTCCTCGTCGGGGAAGACCCACTTCCGGAACGCCCAGAAACGGAAAACCATAGCGATCAGCGTGCCAATGACCTGCGCGCTCACGAAGTCGGCGATCTCCTGGGTCACCAGGCTCACGTCCGGGGTCTCCAGCAGGAACACGTACCGGGAGATCCATAGCGGCACGGAGCTGAGCACCAGACCGACGCCACTGACCAGGAAGAACAGCGCCGCCTCGTGACGGCGCTCGCGACCGCCCCTGGTCCGGAACGACCATTCACGGTTCAACACATAGGACACGATCGTCGCCACGAGCACCGCGATGACCTTCGCAGTCACCGGCTTCGGTTCCAGAATGGTCAGCTTCAGCCCATAGAACACCGTGTTGTCCACCAGGAACGCTGTTCCACCCACCACCGCGAACTTCAGCAGCTCACGGTGCTTCAGCGCAAGTGCGTGCAGCGGTCCCGGTAATCTTGCGAGTACTGCGTTTGCTATTCGAAGCACCCCCGATCTTCTCACCAGTCGGACACCCTGGTAACAAGATTTACGGACACGGCTTGTCCGGCTTCGCCATCACCAATCGCGCTTACCCACGCTTTTCTTAGCGAAGCACGACACCTTCTGAGGCTCCTGGAAACACGCGCTAAGTAACCAGAGTCGAGGTTCGAACCAGGCCGATTGCTCATCGGCCGGGACATCCGGGTGCTCACGTTCCCCGGATTTTTGGTGTTTCCGCAGGAGCCGATGCTCACCGAATCCCGGACCCTGCAGACTACTACTCATAGGTTCCTGCGGCGTACTGGACAGGCATCTTCTCAACAGCTCGGACGGTGGCAAGAATGCATGCGTTGACGCAGTGATCGAGCGGATCTCGGTCGACAGCGGCTCATGATCATGCACCCCTGTGACCTCCCCGGCTGCCCTGACTGGGCCTACCCGCCCCGACATGTTCGGGAAACGATCACTTCCCATACGGGAAGCGATCTTCCAAGGTCCCTGCTTCGTCCAGGTCACGCACACTCGTGAACGCCCCACCAGGTCAGAGGCCGCTTCCGAAAGATCGGAAGCGGCCTTTTGCGTTGCTGAGTGACCAACTGAGTGACTATCGGTTCAGGTGCGACGATGATCACCATGTCGAAGTTTGAGTTCTCCTACGGAGCACCGGAGCACGGGTGGTCTGTGGTCACCATCGGCCACGATGGTCACGAAGCCCGGATGGTCGTGTCCTATGTGACCGATGCTCTGCGGGATCTTCTGTACGGCCTGGTGCGGGTCACCCAAGGGGATGACTTCCGCTTCTCCTGGGACGGGGAGCCCACCGAGTACCGATGGATCTTCACGCATGAGGGCGGTGCGGTACGGCTGCGCATTCTCACGTTCCGGGACCATATGAGACCGGAACCGGATGAGGCAGGACAGGAACGATTCACGTTCCTGGGTGAGGTGGATCTCATCGTGCGGGCGGTGGTCCGATCAGCCAGGAGGGTGCTCTCCGAGATGGGTGAGGAAGAATACGCCCGGCAGTGGAGAGGCCAAGCCTTTCCGCTGCGCGAGCTGAACATCCTAGAATCCTGGCTGAAGGATCATTGATCCAGATCGAAGATGTGATCCATCGCTTCGGCTCCTTCCAGGAGCATCGGGCGGAGCTGCTTGCGGTAGACCGTCTCCGTCACCGAGGTGTTGCGGTGGCCGACCAGGCGGGAGATGTTCTCCAGCGGGATGCCGGAGTCGGAGAGCAGCGAGACGAAGCTGTGCCGCATCTCCCGGGGCGTCCGCTCCTTGGCGTTCAGACCCGCCTTCTTGAGCACGGCACGGACGTCGAGCTCCGTACCGACCTTGGACGCGAACACGAGGCCGTTGGCCTGCCAGTTCACGCCCGCCGCCTTGCGGGCCACGTCCTGCCGCTCGCGATGGAGCTTGAGGGCTTCCACACAGAGCCTCGGCATGGCCAGCGTTCGCCGGGACTTGCGGGTCTTGGTGTCGCCGCCTTCCCGCACCGAGCGCCAGACCATGACGGAGGAAGGTGTGCCGTCGAGGTCAACGTGTGACCAGGTGAGCGCCCGAAGTTCCTCGGTGCGTGCCCCGAGCAGCAGCGAGAGCACGATGTATGCGTGCAACGCCATCCCCTTGGACGCCTTGAGCACGGCTTCCGCCTGGTCGAGGGTGAGCGATTTGGACGGACGCCCCTCCTTTCCCTTGGGGATCTCGCAGAGCAGCGCGACGTTTCGCTTCACCTTGTCGCGGGCCTGAGCGCGGGAGATGGATCGGACGAGGATCGAGCGGAGCTCACGGAGGGTACGCGTGCTCAACTCCTTTGCCTTGTCGGACAGCCAAGCGAGTGCGCGCGGCCGAGTCGCTCGATGCGGCGGCGAGAGGAGGCATCGAGCAAGACCGTCGCATACATGCGAGCCACGCATTTTTGCGCGACTCGCATCTTTGCGCGACTCGCAAATTTGGGTAGAGTGTTCGCATGGGGCTGAGAGAGCGCAAGAAGGAAGAAACCCGGATTGCGCTGAGCTGGGCGGCGATCAAGCTGACCGTCGAGCGTGGCTTCGACAATGTCAAGGTGGAGGACATCGCCGCCGAGGTGGGTGTCTCGCACCGCACGTTCAACAACTACTTCTCCAGCAAGGGGGAGGCGATCGCGGCCAGGCACTTCGACCGAGCGGTGCAGATCGCCGACGAGCTGAGGTCCAGGCCGGACGACGAACCCCTGTGGGAGGCCATCACCAACGCCGTGTTCGCCCGGTTCGCGCTTGGCATGCAAGAGGCCGAGCGTCCGGCCGACGAGCGCTGGATCGCCGGTGTCAAGTTGATGAGCCAGCACCCGGAGCACCAGGGCGAGTTCCTCAAGGCCCACACGGCCGCGCAGGAAGCGCTGGCCGCGGCGGTCGCCGAGCGCACTGGCACCGATGCCGATCGAGATCTGTATCCGCACCTGGTCGCCGGGGTGGTCGGCGCCGCCATACTCGCGGCCATCCATCTGTGGCTCCACGGCGATGCGCCGGCACCGTTCGAGGAACTGCTGCGCGACGCCCTCGGTCAGGTCGCCGCCGGCCTGCCCACGCCCTGACCCTTCCAGACCTTTCCCATCTTCCCTATAGAAGATCAGCCGGCCTGCCGCCGGTTGATCCGTCATGCCCGGAAGGAACACTATGATCGCCGATATCGTCATAGCCGGAGCCGGGCCCAACGGCCTGATGCTGGCCTGCGAGCTGAGCCTGGCCGGAATCCGCCCCCTGGTCCTGGAGCGCCTGCCGGAGCGCATCCAGGACAACCGCGCCAACGGCCTGGTCGGCCAGGTGGTACGGATGCTCGACCGGCGAGGCCTGTACGAGCGGCTCGCCGGTAACCAGGACCCACCGCGGCCCGCTCCCGGATTCGTCTTCGGCGCGCTGCCCATCGACCTGAGTGTGCTGGACGACAACCCCCTCTACATCCTCCAGGTTCCGCAGCGCAGGATCGAGCAGATGCTGGAGGAACGGGCCGTCGAACTCGCCGTCGAGATCCGGCGCGGCCACGAGCTCACCGGATTCACCCAGGACGCTGATGGCGTGACCCTCCAGGTCAGCGGGCCGGCCGGGCCGTACACGATCGAAACGCGCTACCTGATCGGTGCCGACGGCGGGCACAGCATCGTACGCAAGCTGGCCGGGATCGCCTTCCCCGGCGTGACGACCGACGAGACGATCGCGCGCACCGCGCACGCCGTCGTGCCGGCCGAGTTCGTCGATCCGGCCACCGGCGGCCTCGACATTCCCGGGTACGGACCCATCCCGCCGTTACTGCACCACCGGACCGACCGCGGGTTGTTCGTGTACGCGCCCCTGCCGGGCGCCCCCGCACCGTTGATCTCCACTATGGAGTGGAACGGACAGGACGCCGAGGGGCCGCTCACGCTCGCGGAACTGCAGGCCAGCGCCCACCGCGTGCTCGGTGTGAACATCGCTTTCGGCCCGCCCGACGGCCAAGGGCCGCACTTGATGCGCAAGCTCAACGGCGGCAACACCCGCCTGGCCGAGCGTTTCCGAGACGGCCGGGTGCTGCTGGTCGGCGATGCCGCTCACGTGCACTCGGCGATCGGCGGGCCTGGGCTCAACCTCGGCCTCCAGGACGCGGTCAACCTTGGCTGGAAACTCGCGGCCGAAGCGCGCGGCACGGCCCCCGCCGGTCTTCTCGACACCTACGAGTCCGAACGACGCCCGGTCGCTGAGCGGGTGGTGATGTCCTCGCGCGCCCAATCCGCGCTGATCGCCCCTGGCAGCGAGGTCACCGGCCTGCGCGCACTGTTCACCGAACTGCTCGGCGACCCGCGCAACGTCCGCCGTATCGCCGACCTGATGTCGGGCGCCGACGTCCGCTACGAGGTGGGCAGCGACCATCCGCTGGCCGGTCGGTGGGCTCCCGACCTGGACCTCAAAGACGGGGTCCGGCTCGCCGAACTGACCAGGGACGGCCGCCCGCACCTGATCGACTTCACTGGCGGCGACTGGGGATACCCCGCAACCGCAGGGCTGCCCGGATCCGCTGTACCGTGCACGGCGCTGCTGCTGCGGCCCGACGGATACGTGGCGTGGGCCTCCGACGTCCCGCGGCCGGACGCGGAGTCCCGCGCATCGCTCCGGACGGCGATCCGACGATGGCTGGGATGACCGGACGGGCACACCTCGTCCCAGGTGAGCACCTGAGCCGGGCTTTTGCGATCGTTACTATTTAATCGGAAAGGTGTTGGAATGCGGCGAAACCCATATGCAGGACTCGCCGATGACGCCCGGCCGTACCCGACAGTCCGGGAAACGATCAACTCCTGTCCGGGAAGCGATCTCCGACGACGCCACCGCTCCGCAGGTCAGCTGTACTCGTGAACACCCCACGTCCGGTCGCTTGATCGGGCGGGATTTCATCGTTTCCGAGGTCCTGAGGCCGCTGGGCGGGCTGGTTTCGGCTCGTGCGGTGGCCCTGGCGGAGGGCGCTGGTGGTGCTGGACCGCTGTGAGCGCGTGCGGGGCCGGCCGGTGGGCGTGCGAAACCCAGCGGTCGTCGTGGTGTTGTGCGGTTGGTGGCGGGGTGGATCACTCGCGAGGTGGCGGTCTGCTGTCGGCTTTGGGCGGGGCGAGGTCGTGTTCGTCAGGCGTTGTCGTGTCCTGAGGTGCGGGCTCCTCGGGGCGGTCGTGGACTTGCCGCCGGCTGAGCAGGATGTGCTGGTTGGCCAGGCAGACCATGAGCGTGGTCAGCAGCGTTTGGGTTACGCGGCCGTGCGCGAGCCGGTTCTTGGGGTCGCCGAGATCGATGTGGTGGCCCTTGATCCTGCCGTTGACGCCTTCGGTGTTGGCTCGGATGCTCTTGTAGGTGTCCTGCCAGGTGGGGGTGAGGTAGCGCCGGTCCTGGCGAAGCTTGTCTTTGATGCCGAGGTCGTCGGGGCGCAGCGTGATGGTCGGCTTCTGGCAGATGCGGGGCAGTTCGGCCAGGGGAAGGGGCCGTTTTCTTTCGTTGTCGGGCAGTTGGATCGTGGGTTTGGCGGCCAGGTGGGCGGCGCGTTGGCGGGCGTTGGTCAGATCCACTGCCGCGGGAGAGGCGGGTGGGGTGGGGCGGGTGCGGCCCCGGCGCGGGCAGGTCACCGAGGGGGAAGGGCCCGCGGCCGGACATTGCAGTCGTATGCGTCCTTGGGCGTCGGCGCTTTGTTTGAGCTTGAGCCAGTAGGGCTCGCGCGCTGTGATCAGCTCGTTCAGTTGCTCGGGTGGGGTGCGGACGGTTTTGTCGTCCAGGCCTTTGGCGGCGTGGATCAGTGGCGTGGGCATCAGCGGGCAGGCGAGGTTCCCATCGATGAGCAGGGCGCCGTGTGCGCTGCCTTGCAGACCGCGTTGGTCTTGTTTGTAGTCGAGTATCAGGTGGTATCCGAGTTCGCGGGCTGGGCGCGCGAAGTGTTCGGTGGCCTGGTCGGTGTAGGCGCGGTCGACTGCCAGGGCGCCGACGGGCAGGCCGAGTGGGGCGAAGCCACGCAAAGTGGTGATCGCGTTTTGGCCGACGCGTTTGTGCGGGGTGTCGATGACCAGGCCGAGCACGAGTTGCGGATAGGTACCCAGGGTGCTGCGGGTTCGGGTGGCGGTGGCGAGGGTGGCGCTGTAGCCGAAGGTGGGGGGGCAGCGCTGTAATGCCAGCCTGCGGTGATCTCAGTCGAGGCCAGGCCTTTGTTGACACGGGGTGGTTTGGCCCAGGTAGGGATGACGGTGGCGTCGATGCCGACATCGCCTTGAAGTAGCGGCGACCTTTGTCCTGGACGAGGGGGTGAGGATCAGGCTCGTGACGATGGTTTGCAGCAGGTCGCGCCGCCGCCGGTGCTCAGGATCATCGTCCTCCCAAGCAGCGGCGTGCTGGACGGCCTTGTGCTGGGGCAAGCGAGTGCGCCGATCAGTGCGGGCAGGGTCCAGCACGCTGGTGATCCGGTCGAAGGCTCGGTAGAAGCGTCGGGAACTGGCCAGCCGTTCGTATGGGTCGTCAGGGTTGATCGGTTTCAGGCCCAGATGGGCTTGGGCCGTGGGGCTGAGACTGAAAGTGACCAGCCGCCAGGCATCACAGAGGGTGGCCTTGCCGGTGTACTGGATGGACAGCAGCAGTCCGAGCAGCACGGTGCGGATCGGCAGCCCTCGCGGACCAGGTCGTCCAGCCAGTTCGGCCTCGATCAAGGCAGTGACGCCGCTGTGGTCCAGCAGGTGGCTCATTTGGCCGACAGCGGCGTCCGGCACCTGCAGCGGTGTGTCGGCGAGCGGGCGCGGACGGCACTCGACCATCCGCGCGGTGCGTCGTCGAAAGGACCGAGCGGTCATTGCGGGCGGCCGCGCAGCAGCGCGGTAGCGGTCTCCTCATCCAGGGGAAGCTCAGCCGGCCTTGGTGGCGGCGAGCGCCGCCACCAGATCGGCGGCCAGGTCGGTGATCAGCTCGTCCAGCCTTACGCGCAGGTAGAAATGCCCCCCGGGATAGCTCCGGCGGACCAGGCCGACGGTAGTCTGAGCCCCCCACAGCTGGAGCTCGGCGGCGTCGTACACCTGATCCTGCTCTCCCCCGAACACCGAGATCGGGCAGTTCAGCGGTGGTTCCTCGGTGTAGAGGTAGCTCCCGTACAGGGCGGCGTCCGCCTCGACGACGGGAAGCAGCCTCGCAGTCAGCTGAGGGTCACGCAGGACCTCGGCTGCCACGCCGTCGAGACCGGCGAGCGCCTCCAGCGGTCGTTCCGGCAGGTGGTCGCGGAGTCGCCTGGCCCATCTGGGGTCTTGCGGCGCGCCCATGGCGGACACCGCCAGCAGCACGGGCGCCGGATGGCCGAGGCGGCGCAATGCCCGCGCCGTCTCGAAGGCGAGCAGGCCACCGCTGCTGTGGCCAAAGAAGGCGAACTGCCGCCGGTCTCGATCTGCCGCCAGGGCCTCGGCCAGCGTCGCCGCCAGCACGCGCAGGTCCGTCACCGGAGGTTCGGCGCCCCGGTCCTCCCTGCCGGGAAGCTGTACGGCGGTCAGCTCGGCGAAGGAGGGCAGCACCTGCCCCCACGGGCGATAGGCCGAGGCGGTTCCGGCGAGATGCGGGAAGCAGTAGAGGCGCACCCGGGCCTCTGGCCTTGGCAGGTACCGCGGGAACCACTCACCGGCCTGCTGCCGCGACGGAAGGGACGGTGAATCCGGCGACTGTTCTAGGAGTGGGTAAGTAGACGACTTGATGCTTTCCAGGAGAGGGGAGTCGGGCGCATCCCTGTGTTCCGGAGTCGGAGAGTCCTGCGACGTGTCGCCGGCCGGTGACTCCATGCGTTCCAAGAGATGTCCGGCGAGGGCGGCTGTGGTCGGGAAAGTCCACACGGTGGTGGCGGAGATCTTCATCGCGAGGTCGAACTCCAGCCGGTTGCGCAACTGCAACGCGATGAGCGAGTCGAAGCCCAAAGAGGCGAGCGACCGGTGCGGTTCGGCGGCGACGGCCATGCCGAGGGCCACCCGAATCAGTTCGCCCAGGTACGCCGACATCGCGTCGTGGCGCTCGCCGGTCTCCATGGCCATCAGACGTGCCCGTACCGTGCCGCTGCCCGCGGCGTCGTGGCGGTGTACCGGAGTCGCCGCGAAGAAGCGGGAATCCACCGCGGAGGGCAGGGTGGCAGCCAGGTCCTCCGGGTTGAAACGGAACACCCCGGCCCGTGCCCGGTCGTGATCCAGCAGTGTCTCCAGCGCGGTGACGCCTTCCTGGACGCTGATGGCCGCGTAGTCGCGGCTGGACAGGCGCGCGGCCATCCCCAGGCCTTTCCACTGACCCCAGGCGACGCTCAACGCCTTCAGCCCGCGTGCCCGCCGCCAGTCCGCGAACGAGTCCAGCCAGGCGTTGGTCGCCGCGTAGGCGCCTATACCCAGGCCACCCACCAGCGCCGAGAGGGAGGAGAACAAGACAAACCAGTCCAGCTCGTGACCGTCTGTGGCCTCGTGCAGTCGCCATGCGCCGAGCGCCTTGGGCCGCCAGGTCTGGTACACCATGTCCGTGTCGAGTTCGGCGATCAGGCCGGCGCTGACCACGCCCGCGGCGTGGACGACTCCGCGCAGCGGCGATCCGCCCACAGCGGCGATCGCCACCAGCCGCTCGGCGACGCCCGGCTCGGCGATGTCGCCGAGAACGACCTCCACCGAGGTCCCCGCGGCGCGCAACCGGGTGATGACCTTCCCGGCGTGCTCGGACGGAGCCGTCCGGCCGTTGAGGACGATTCGGCCCGCGCCCCGCTCGGCCAGCCAGCCCGCCATCTCCAGGCCGAGAGCACCCAGGCCACCGGTGATCACGTAGCTCCCGTCGGGCCGTACGTGTCTTGTGGCGGAACGCGCCTCGTTCTCCGGGGACAGGCCGACCAGGAGGGCCACCTGGCGCTCCCCGTCGCGCCAGGCGATCTCGTCCTCGACGGACTCGGCGAGCACTTCACCCGCGATCTGCTCGGCGAGCGTTCCGTGGGCGAGAGGGGCCGGGTCGAGATCGACGATGGTCGGCCGCAGCTCGGGATATTCGTACATGGCCGTTCGGACGAGTCCGCGCAGCGCGCCTTGGTCCAGGGCGACCTCGTCGCCGTGGAAGATCGCCTGGGCGCCTCGGGTCACCATCCACAGCCGAGGGGCCTGATCGGAGGCCGACCGGCCGACGCCGTCGGCTCCGGCCTGGATGAGCCGGAGGACACGCGACAGGCGACCGGCGGAGCGATCCACCAGGTCGCCGAGCGCGGTTTCGGACCCGTGGAAGGCGGTACCGACAAGCACGACAACGCCGCGGCACGACGAGTCGATCGCGCCGAGCGCCGCCGACACGGCCGCGGGCAACTCGCCGCCTCCCGCGCCGGGGCTGTACGCCGGGCCGGAGCCGGTGTCCAGATCGAACACGGAGCAGCTGGCGCCGGCCGCCCGCAGTGTCCTGCCCACCTGCTCGGCCAGGTCGCCGTCCTCACCCAGCACGATCCACCGGCCCGAAACTCCGGAGGACGGAACGTCGGCGAGCGGGACCGACTCCCAGATGGTCTCGTGCAGCAGCGGGGCGATCTCATCCGCCGTGATCGCCGGCGGGCGACCCACCCGCGCGATGGCCTGGTCGTCCGGGTGCGGAAGCGGCAGGTCGATCCAGTGCCGCCTGCGGTCCCACGTGGTGGTCGGCAGGTCCACCAGGCCGCCCGCCCCGTACCGGCGCGTCCAGTCGATCGAGACGCCCGCGCAGTACAGGGCGGCGAGCTGGAGGGTCACGGCCTCCGGCTCGTCCTGCCCGCGCCGCAGGGTGGGCAGGACGACGTGGTCGCCGCTGCGGCCGTCCAGCGTCTCGGCGATCGCGTGGACGAGGACGGGATGCGGCGACACCTCCACGAACACGGTGTGGCCGTCGTCCGCCGCGGCGGCGACGGCGCCGGAGAACAGGACGGGCTGCCGCAGGTTGGCCACCCAGTGGGCGGCGTCCGGGGCGGACCCGCCGCGCGGATCGTCCGTCACCGTCGAGTACCAGCGAATCCGCGCTGGGCGCGGCGCGAGATCGGCCAGGCGGTCGGCGAGGTCGTCCAGGATCGGATCGACCTCGGGACTGTGTGACGCCACGTCCACCTCGATCAACCGGGCGGGCAGGTCGTGTTCCTGCCAGGACGTGACGAGCCGTTCGACCTCGGCGGCGGCGCCCGACACCACGGTGCTGCGCGGCGAGGCCAGCACCGCCACGCTGACTGTGCCGGGCAGATCGGCCATCAGCTGCTCGGCCGGCCGCTCCACCAGTGCCATCGCCCCCGCACCGGCGATCCCCGCCATCAGCTGCGAGCGGCGGCAGACGACCCGGACGCCGTCCGCGAGCGAAAGCGCGCCGGAGACGACGGCGGCCGTCACCTCGCCCAGCGAGTGACCGATCACCGCCACCGGCTCGACGCCGTGCGACCGCCAGGTCGCGGCGAGCGCGTACTGGACGGCGAACAGCGCGGGCTGGAGCCGGTCGAGGGCGGTGATCGGCCGCCCCTCGCGCAGCAGCATGATCACCGAGAAACCGGCCTCGGCGGCGATCAGCGGCTCCAGCTCGCCGATCGCCGCGGCGAACGCGGGCTCGGTGGCCAGCAGGCCGCGTCCCATACCGGCCCATTGGGAGCCCTGCCCGGGGAACACCCACACCGCGCCGCGAGCCGAGCCACCGCCGGCCGATCCCCTCGCGGTCCGGTGGTCCGGCTCGCCTGCCGCGGCCTCGTCGAGCCGCGCGACGAGCTCCTCGCGTGTGGCGGCCACGGTGCAGAGCCTGACCTGCCGGTGCGAACGCCGCAGGGCCAGCGTGTGGGCGACGTCGGTGAGCCTCACATCGCCGGTTCGCAGCGCCTCCGCCAGCTTTCTCGCCGCGGCGGCCAGCGCGGCCGGTGACCCGGCCGACAGCGGGAAGGGCCTGCCGCTCTCCGCGACGACCGCCGGCACGCGATCCCGGCCTCCCCCCGCGGCCTTTCCCCGAGCCTGCTCGGGCAGCGCTTTCCATCCCCTTTCGGGCACCGCGTACATGGAGACTTCGGGCATCTTTTCCCAGACCTGTCCGGGCGCCGGACTCCCGCCGTGCCCGTGCGTCACTTCCGGGGCCTGTTCGAGCACCGCGTGCGCGTTGGTGCCGCTCATCCCGAAGGAGGACAGCGAGGCCAGTCTGGTCGCGGTTTTCGCCGGCCAAGGGGATAGGCCGGTGGGTACGAAGAACCGGCTGTCCCCTCCGGGGATCGCCGGATTCCACTGATCGAAGTGCAGGTTCGGCGGCACCAGGCCGTGCCACAGACACAGCACCGCCTTGATGAACCCGGTGACGCCCGCGGCCGACTCGGTGTGGCCGAGGTTGGACTTGACGGCCCCGAGCGCGCAGCGGTGCGGGCCGCCGCCGTACACGTCGGCCAGGGCGGCGAACTCGATCGGGTCTCCCAGCGGGGTGCCGGTGCCGTGCGTCTCGATCAGCCCGACCTCGGTGGGATCGACTCCCGCGATGTCAAGCGCCGCCCGCAGCACCGCCCGCTGGGCGGCGGGAGACGGCGCGGTCATCCCCTGCGACCTGCCGTCCTGGTTGACGGCCGAGCCGCGTACGATGGCCAGCACCCGATCGCCGTCGCGCAGCGCGTCGGTCAGGCGCTTCAGGACCACGACCCCGGCGCCCTCGCCCCGGACGAACCCGTCCGCCCGCGTGTCGAAGGGATGGCAGCGCCCGCGAGGCGAGAACATGCCCCACCGGGATCCGACGATCATGTCTTCCGGCCGGATCAGGAGGTTGACGCCACCGGCCAGCGCCAGATCGGACTCGCGCAGCCGCAGGCTCTGGCAGGCGAGGTGAATGGCCACCAGCGAGGACGAGCAGGCCGTGTCGACCGCGATGCTAGGCCCGACAAGCCCCAGGAGGTAGGAGATCCGGCCGACGGCGGTGCTGTGGACGTTGCCGGTGCCGGTGTACGCGTTCATCTCCGTGTAGCGGCCGGTCATCCGCAGCGCGTAGTCGAAGTGCGACAGGCCGGCGAACACCCCGGTCCTGCTGTTGGTGAGACCGTCCGGCGGGATGCCCGCGTGCTCCAGGGACTCCCACGCCACCTCAAGCAGCAGCCGGTGCTGCGGATCCATGGCGGCCGCCTCGCGCGCGGTGATGCCGAAGAACGCCGCGTCGAAACCCGCGATGTCGTCCAGGTAACCCGCCCACCGGGAGGTAGTGCGGCCCGGGACGTCCGGATCCTCGTCGTAGAAGGCGTCCACGTCCCAGCGCTCGTGCGGCCCCTCGCGCACCGCGTCCCGGCCCTCGACGAGCAACCGCCACAGCGCCTCCGGCGAGTCCGCGCCGCCGGGCAGGCGGCAGCTCAGGCCGATGACCGCGATCGGCTCGGAGGCGACCGTGTCGGCGGCGGACTTCAGCCGGTCGGCGAGCCGTTCCCGCCGGTCGCCGGGCAGCTGAGCGATCCGGCGGCTCAGATCAGACATCGTCGACCCGCTCGAACGCCCGCCCGGTCTGCTCGTGCTCCCACACGGTCTCCTCGGTCTCCCGCAGGAGGAGGTCGAAGGCCGTGGCGGACGGGCCCGACCAGACGCCGTCCGGAGCCGCGGAGTGTTCGGCGAGGTGCTCCGCGATCGCCCTGATCGTCGGGTGCTCCCAGAGCAGGGTCGCCTGAACCGGCACGTCGTAGCGCTTTTCCAGGTCGCCGCTCATCGCCACCGCGTCCGCCGACGACAGGCCGAGGTCGGCGAGGGGGGAGCGCGAGTCGATGTCCTGGGCCCGCGCGCCGACGTGGTCGGCGACGCGCCGGATCAACCACTCTTCGATCTCCCCGGCGTCCCGGTTGGTGATATTTCCGGACAAGTTCAACTCCTGCCTGCGAAGGTGACCACTTTGTACTCGCCGTCCAAGTAACGCCGCCGCGCGTCGGCGCGTCGGGGCTTGCCGCTAGAGGTCATCGGAATCTGGCCCCTGCAGACCATCAGCAGGTCGTGCGCTTCGATACCGTGCCGGTCGGCGACGACCCTGCGTATCGCGCGCAGCAGTCCGTCCCCATCGGACCCGTCGCCGTTCAGCGCGCGCGGGTCCATCTCGGCGATGACGATCAACCGCTCGGTGTCCCCGGTGTCCACGCCGAACGCCACCACGTGCCCGGCGCGCACGCACGCGTGCGCCGTCTCCACCGTGGCCTCGATGTCGGCCGGATGGTGGTTACGGCCGTTGACGACGATCAGGTCCTTGTGGCGGCCCGCGAGGTAGAGGTGGCCGTCGTGCAGGAACCCCAGGTCGCCGGTGCGCAGCCAGTGCTCGCCCGCGGCGTCGTCCAGGAGCCGGGCCTGGAAGACCTCGCGGGTCCGCTCCGCCAAGCCGTGGTAACCGGCGGTCACGTTGGGTCCGCGCACCCAGACCTCGCCGATCCGGCCTGGCGGAAGCTCCGCACGGCTGTCGGGGTCGACGATCGTGATCCGCTGGCCTGCCGGGACACCGCATCCCACCAGGCGCCGTACGTGTGGCGGGGCCTGCTCGTCCCCGGCGCGTCCGTCGGCCGATACGGCGTTCTTTCCGATCGGCGCGACCCGCCCCTCGGTGGCGGCGGCGCGGTCGATGTCCAGTAGCCGGGGGCCGGTGCCCACCGGTGTCGTGGTGACCAGGATGGTCGCCTCCGCCAGCCCGTAGCTGGCGGTGTGTGCGGCGGCGGTGAAGCCGTATGGCGCGAAAGCGTGGCTGAAGCGGCGCAGGGAGGCGGACCGCACGGGTTCGGCCCCATTGAGCAGCACCGCCAGGCAGCTCAGATCCACCCCCTCCAGTTCGTCGGGGGTGGCGCGGTCCACACAGAGGTCCAGGGCGAAGTTAGGCGCAGCGGCGAAGGTCCCGCGATACCGGCTGATCAGCCGCAGCCACCGGGCAGGCCGCTGTACGAACGCGAACGGCGTCATCGTCACCGTGTGCAGGCCGAGGGTGAGCGGTACGGTGACGCCGCTGGCCAGGCCCATATCGTGGAAGAAGGGCAGCCAGTTTACGCTCAGATGCGAGGCCAGCCCGTACGCCCGCTCGCACTGCGCCACGGTGTGCGCGAGGTTTCCATGGGTCACCATGACACCGCGAGGATTCGACGTGGACCCCGACGTGTACTGCAGGTAGGCCACGGTGTCGTCGTCCACCTCGGGCGGTTCCCAGCGCGCGGCCGACGCCGGGTCGATCTCGTCAACGGCGAGGAACCGGTCCGGTGCCGCCGCGGGCTCCCAGGCCAGGAGACGCGTGATCGCCGGCAGCGTCGAGGAGGTCGTCAGCACGAGGGCCGGAGCGGCGTCGGCGAGCAGCGCTTCGAGCCGGGAGTTCCCGCGAAACGACTCCGGCGGGTACAGCGGCACCGCCCGAACCCCGGCGTACAGGCACCCAAGGAAAGCAGCGACGTAGTCCAGGCCCTGTGGGCACAGGATGGCGGCGCGGTCCCCGGGCACGCACCTCCGCAGCAGCTCCGCCGCGACCGCGCGGGCCCTCAGGTCGAGTTCCGCGTACGTCCAGGTGGTCGTGATCCCGTCCCGGGCGCGGTTGAAGTCGGTGAAACTCAGCGCCGGTCGGTCCGGATGCACGGCGGCGTGGTCGCGTACGGCCGCGACCAGTGAGACGGGCCGCGTGTCCGCTCGCCGGTTCACCGGGCGTCCGGTGAGTTCATCGAACGCCGGCGGGCGTCGAGGTTCGCGAGCACCCTGCGGTAGGCCGTCTCGGCCGTTCTGAAATGCGGCGAGGTAGGGATGGCCCGCGCCGTGGCGGACTTCGATGATGTGGCGTTCGGCCTCGGCGTGGCGTCCGAGGCGCCGGCACAGCGGGCTCGCGGGTAGCAGGGCGCCGGCGAGGTCGTCTCCACTGCCCGGCTCCTGGCCGGGCATCGGCGAGGTCGTCTCCACTGCCGGGCGCCGCCGGTGGCCGGGGCGTTTGCGAGCGCGTCGTCGGTGGCTGGGGCATCAGTGATATCGCGGATCGCAGCCTTGACGGCGCTGTACGCGTCCGCGTAGCGGCCCGCTCGTTTGTGCTCATGGGAAAGGTGGAGGTTCGTCATCGTGATCCTGGATCGTGTTTCTTCAGTTGTCATGCGTGCCGTGCCCTTGTGCCGCGCCGGCCGTCTCGGCGGGAACCGCTTCTACGACGGGGACGCTGTTCGACGAGGGGGAGGAAACCGCTCCAACCGGACCGCCTGGACGGCACTGAGACGAGCAGCTCCGCCGGCGCCACGAAGAGCGCCGGATCGCGGCCCACGCCGAGCGCCGTGCCCGCCAATCCGGGACCGATGACATGACCGCTGGTCCACGCGAAGGTGTGTGCCCTGTTGTACCGCCCCCTGTTCGTGTCGGTGGCGAGCCGGACCTGCCCGCGGCGGCGGCGATCGATGTCTGCTGGGTCGTTGGGGAATTGCGGGCGAACCGGGCGATCGGCATAGCGAAGATCAGGAATGTCGCCGCGCCCAGCAGGCCCGCGCTTCCGGTGGCGACGATGACCAAGCCCGCCTCGGTGGTCCGCTTCGCATCCAAACGATGCGAAAGCAGGCCACCGAGCGGGTTTCCGACGAATCCCGCCATCGTGATCATCGAGAAGATCGGCCTTGCCACGGCGAGGCCGACAGCTCGCATGCGGCGTAGGTGGACAAGAAAGAAGGGGGGAGTCATCCTCGCGCCGAGCGCGGACACAATGTTGTCGTTGAGAATGAGCCACGTCTGTCGTGGAAGATGCGGTAGCAATCCACACAGGCATCCTTTTATCCCCTGCTTGCCGTCTGCGATAGTCCATAGATTCACAAGGACCGTTCAGCGCCGTCGATGACGTCCCTGAATCCCCTTCTCGCCGGAGAGCATCGGGCGGGCGTCGGCGGACGGGCTGTCCTGGCAAAACCTAGTTGTGGTTGGTCGAAAGACCGGGCGCAATGACGATTTCGTTGTGGTTCGTGGAAAAATCACGTGGCATTGGGCTTCTCTTCGGGGAGGGGTTCTGCCTTAGTGTGCGGATCCAGCAGCTGGTTACCGTCATTCTGACCGACACCCCTTGAGAAATACTTGGCGCTCTGGGCAGTGCTGCCTTGGCTACCGCTCCCGAAGGCGGCGGACCGGATAGCCGAGGGCGTCGGTGATGACGGGGCAGGCATCTCCAGGAGTTGCTGACGGACGGCGGCGCCGCGGGCGGCGGCCGCTGGAATGCCGATCTTGTTGGGAAGGGCAGAGAGATGGTCGGGGCGGCAGGGTTGGCCCGCTCGGCGGCCGGGGAACAGCCGGCGAGAGGCCCGGTTGGTGGCGGTGTTCATGTTGTCGCGAGCCGCGATGTAGTCCAGCAGCAGAGATGCGACCGGCTCGGGGACGGGTGAGGGCGGATCTCCGAGCCGCAGGAACATGGCCTCTCCGTCGCGGAGCAGGTCGTCGACGGTGAGCTGGACGACCCGGGTAAGGGGTTGCGCATAGAGAAGCACGATGATGCCGGTGACCCGCAGGAGCTGGGGAACGTCGACATCGAGTAGCGGGCGGCGGAGGGCAGCCAGGCGGCCCGGTTCTTGCCCGCGCCGTGACTGCGTTCCTTGCCATCAGGTGCTTTTTCGTGGCGGCGACGCTGCCGGAGTCTTCGGGGTGCTGAGCGCAGGGCAGCGTCAGCTTGCCGCTGCGATACAGCGGATTATGGGTCAACGCCTTGGTGCCGTGCCCTTCGGAGCCGGTATGCAGCACGGGCCGCTCACCTGAGGTGTCCCCGCAAAGGAAGAACGTCCCACCCGCCCCGTCACCGGCAATCGCCTCCAGGGCATCACCTGATCGCAGCCTGATCACTTCGACGTGCTCGGTGCGGGAGACGTCGAAGTCGAACGGCCATGTCAGTGACTCGGCGGCCGCCGGAGTGCGGTGGATGAGGCCAGGAAGGGGTTCCGGGTGCGCCACGGTGAGCACCCTGACAACTCGCCGCTCCTCAACTTCCGGGAAACGATCACCTTCATTTCGGGAAGCGATCTTGTAGGCCCTTGTTCCGCCCTAGGTCATCCCTACTCGTGAACACCTCACAAGGGGCCGTTCTTGAAACGGCTGGGCTGTAGTTGACGGGATCCCGTCTGATCATCGCGATCAGACGGGATCTTGTCGTTTCCGGGGTTTCCGAATTGGGGTCGTCCTGGTTTGGGACCTGTGGAGCTGGTGCCTGGAGAGGCCCGGGTGGTGTCAGGGCGCTGGTGGAGGTCCGAGTTCGCGTCGCCGGGCAGGGCGAAGCCGACGCCGGGTTGGTGCTGCGTCACGGTTATCTGGTTTGCGGGTTATGGGACGGGTGATTGCCAGCCGGACAGTTGCTCTTCGACGACGGCCAGTTGCGCCCGTAGTTCGTCCGCCTGCTGCCGTGCGGTCGCCTCGGCTTGGGTCACGCGTTCCAACAGTGACATCACCATCGTCTCCCACGGGAGAAGCAGCCATACCCGCCTGCCGCATTCACGCCATGCGGTTAATAACTCCACACTGTAAACGGCAAGGCACTGACAGTCACTGTGGGGCTTAAAGATCCTTCAGGCCATGCATCGTCAATAGTGGAACAGTCGAAGGCCGGTGCAGGCGAGCGCGATCTGGCGCTCCCGGCAGGCGTCATGGTGACTCAATCGCCCCAGTGAAGGTCTGACCGCGGCTCTCGATGGTTCCGCCGCCGAGCCGGCGCAGCGTGTCGGCTGGCGACCTCGCACGGCTACCGTGGCGGGAACCGCAGGGGGCTCATCGGGCTAGTAACCGGTGTATCGACAACATCGAAACGCGGAAGGCCACGTGTGAGCACCCCCGACGTCATTCCTGAAGAGTGGGATGAAGCGTTGCTGAGGCCTCGGTCGCTTGACGACCCCGGCTACTTCGACGACCTCTTTCGCCGGCATGCACCGCCGATCCACCGCTACGCCGCTCGGCGGCTAGGCAGCCACCTCGCCGACGACATCGTCGCCGCGACCTTCCACCAGGCGCTCAAGCACCGCCACAGCTACGACCCTGCCCGCGGGGACACGTTGTCGTGGCTGTGGACTATCGCCACCAACCTGATACGCCGTCACCACCGTTCAGAGGCACGGCTTTATCGCGCGCTCGCTCGTACGGGCGTCGACCCCGTCATCGAGGGCCACGCCGACCGCGTCGTCGACCAGGTCACTGCGGCGACTGTGACTCCACACCTGGCCAAAGCCCTGGCGGGACTGCGCAAGGTAGATCGCGATCTGTTGTTGCTGGTCGCCTGGGGCGAACTGACGTACCAGCAGGTCGCCGACGTGCTGGACGTCCCCGTGGGTACGGTCCGCTCGCGGCTGAACAGGACCCGCGCCAAGCTGCGCAAAGCTCTGGGAGAAGTGTCAAATGGATGAGATGAAGCTGCTCCAGCAGATGCGGGCCGAGATGCCTACGCCCGATCCTGACGCTCTGGCAGTGGCTGTCGGCTGGCGATCGGAGCACCCCGCAGAGCCGCGCCGCTCGAACCGCCGGCGCTCACCCGTGCTCACTCCAAACCTGAGCCGGGGGCTGATCGTCGGCGCTGTATTGACCGCAGTGCTGGCAGCGGTTCTAGCGATCGGCCCGAGCGTCGTGCCCGGTAGGTCGGGCAGCGCGACCTCCTACGCCAACTCCGCCATCGAGATCGAGAAGCAGAACGACTACTGGGTGGCCAAGATCAAGGACCCTCTCGCCGACCATGAGCGCTATGCCGAGGGGTTCAGAGCGGTGGGCCTGGAGGTGCGGCTGAGCCTCGTTCCGGCGTCCCCGGCAGATGTCGGGCGTTTGGTTTGGCTCGATGCGGACAAGACGGAGACCAGCCCGCCGCAGGGAGGTGATGGAACACCAACACCTCGCGTCCACACGGACATCTCAGCGGGTAACGAGCCGTCCGGTTGCCAGATCGGGCAGGGCGACTGCCGCCTTGCCGTACGCATCTCCGAAGATTTCCACGGGGCTGTGTCGGGTGAGTTGGGCCGGTCCGCGCAGCAGGGAGAGCCCTACCGATACCCAACTCTCGCTACAGACCCGGGTGAGGTACTCCAAGGCGTCGATGCGCACGAGCGGCCTGTGGCTGAGGTCCTCGACGAGGTCAAGAAGCGAGATCTTCAGGTCGTGTACGAACGGGTGACCTCCCATGACGAGGGGCCGTCCAACTACATCGGGCAGCAGCGCTACAACCTGACATTCGCGCCCATCGATGCCAGCGAGGTCGGGCCGAACTGGGTCGTCTGGCAAGCGCGGTCGATTCAAGACGGCGTGATTCAACTGCAGGTCTCGCCCGAAAAGCTCGAGCCGTTGCCGTAATCGACAAGCCGGTGACGGGTGGTACTCCACCCATCACCGGCCCATTCGCGGTTTCCACCACCTGATCACACGTCGTCACCGATCACTCGTCCGACACCGCCGGAGGTCTCCGAGCAAACCCCATATCGTCGCAGCTCTCCGTGATCCGGCGCCTGGGCGGGGGCCGGGTCGACGCCTGCTGCCTGTCTGTCCGTGGCTGTTTCCGACCAGCACAACGATGAACTAAAGATGAACTAAAAGGGAGCATCCAAGTTCCCATAAGTCCCTCATAAGCGATTTGAGCGACGCTTCGATCATTCGATCAGGCCTGCATTCAGGAAGTGTCATGAGACACGTACGGCCTCCTGCCGACGTCTGCAGTCAACCGAGCAGCGTGGCAGTGATCACTGCCGGTGGGAACGTCGCGGGCACCTCCTCTCCCGGATGTGGATGGACTCACGCGCTGCTGACGGAGAAGCCGCACCAGATGGGTGTGAATCGAATACGACATGGGATGACATCGGCCCCCGCCACGTCGGTGACGACACGCGCCGGCCGACGATGCCGAGTCCGTCACCTCCGCGTGCTGGGCGCGGAGCATCCGCTCTGGAAACCCATATGACGACCTCGTAGCGGCAGCTCGCCTCCCCAGCAGTCTCCGTGCCGGATAACGAAGAAACCTGGGCCGGCCGTCGACCAGGTGTGTCACCACGCACGGCTTCGCGGAAGGCCGTAGCCCCGAGCTCTCGCGGCGCGACCTCGGACAGGTGGCCTCCCCATCGCCGAGTTCACTCCGGCCGGGCTCCCCCGGCCGACATCTATGCGAGAGGACCCTCAGTGAGGTCGAGATGGAGAAAAATTGACCGCCCACAACGTCGGGGACGGGTGTCCCGGCTGAGCCGGCTGGTCGCGACGGTGATGACCGTCGTGCTCACCACGAGCCTGACACATGCAACGTTCGCCCCCCCTGTGTACGCCGATCCGTCGCCGGCGCAACAGGAGGCTTTGAACACCAGGCTGCACGCGACGGCCACGCACCTCAAGAGCCCGAAGCCGTACAGGGACAGTCTGCTCAGCGAGTATCTGGGGACACTCGCGCTCACCTCGCCGGGGCTGACCGAGGAGCAGTATCTCAGCCGGCTTCAGGCCGCCTCGGAACAGATCGACCAGAAACTCGGCTCGGAGGCCGACGCGAAGGACAGCGTGGACCTCATGTCCAGGATCGCCGAGGTGGGTGCGCGGGTTCCGGGAATGGAGGGGGTCGCCGCCACCGTCAAGAATGCGCTGCGCGACCTGGTCATCTCGCCGATCTCGCGGTACGACACCTGGTCGGACGCGCTCGCCGCGCAGCGGTACACCGACCAGGAGACCTCCATTCTCCTGGACGAGGTGAGCCTCGCCGGTGCGGGCCGGATACGGAAGGTGGCGCTGGACCTGGGTGTGGATCACCCCGCGGTGCGGGTCTGGAACTCCCAGGTCGGTGTCCGATCCGGTATCACCGCCGGTGCGACGACCGCGGATTTCCTGGCGGACGCCGAGCTCAACGAGGTGGTCGGGCTCAGCGAGATTCTCAAGTACTCCCCGGGCGACCCCAGATGGCAGCAGGAGGTCGACAAGAGGCTGGGCGTCCTGCTGGCGGCGAACAACAAGATCATCAAGGACGCGGTCGAGGCGATCGACGAGTTGCAGAGCACGTACGACGGCGCGTTCCTCTGGAGCACCTCCGCTCCCGCGGAACCGCCCTGCGCGCCCGGAGCCGCCATCCGCACGGATGCCCTGGCCGACTGCAAGTCCGCCTTCGAACGGGCGCAGGAGAGCGCCGGGCAACGCGGAAAGTACATCAAGCACGTCGAGCAGGGACTCAAAGGGCTCGTCAGCGTCGTGGACTTCGCCGACAAGGAGAGCGGCAGGAGGGTGAAGTACCTCGGCGAGGCGGCCATCAAGGTCGCGAGCGCCATCAACGACTATCTCCCGAAGATCGCCGGGAAGGGATTGCAGGACGCCCTCTTCTCCCTGGGGTCGGTGGTGCTCACCGGGAACATCCTCGGTGCGATCGGAGCCCTGCTCCCGCTCTTCCAGGCCGGTCAGCCGAGCATAGAGATGCAGATCCTGACCGAGCTCGGCAAGCTCCGCCAGGAGGTGGTCACACTCCAGACCGTCATGTACAAGCAGTTCGACGCCGTGAACAAGAATCTCAACGTCATCTACACCGAGATGCTGGGCAAGTTCGACGAGGTCCTGAAACTGCAGCAGGTGTCGATCGCCCAGCTCACCCAGATCCAGGGCCAGCTCCACACCATCGAGCAGAAGGTGGACACCTGGTCGAGCGAGATCATCAGGTCCCTGCAGAACGGCGCCCTGCAGGAGGCCCGCACGGCGCTCAACCGGCACCTGAGGCGGTCAAGCGGTAAGCCCGTCGCGTCGTTCGCCGAATACGACGAGGCTGAGAAATGGGTTCATTTCGCTGGGGTGTCGCAGGCGCGGGAGGTTCCGTTCGTGCCTGGCAAGGGCAGCTACCCCACCCATGAAAACGACCCGGTGGCCGTGCTGGATCTGTATGAGGAGACCGGTGGTGCGACCGGGTTCTTGACCTGGTACGGCAACCGTAGGTATGGATGGCCCGCCAGCGTGTCGGCCGGTGACGCCGAGAAGATCCCCAACGCCGCGGTCTGGCTGTCGATGGCCACCGGCTACCGCCAGCTCGCCGCGGAAAACCCCGCCTACGCCGCTCAGATGAATCCCCAGCGCACCGCCGACCTCGTCGCCGCCGGCCTCGACATCGACGCCGCCGTCGGCGCACTGAGCAGGCCCGCCTCCACTCCCAACCCCGACGGGTCCCACACCAACAAGCTCTACACCGGGCTCGTCGAGGACTACAAGAACGCCGCCACCGACTTCAACGCGGCTCTGCTGCCATTGCAGAAACAGGCCGTCGACAACAAGGACTACAAGCTCTTCGGCACCGCCGACCAGGCCATCGCCACCCAGCCCGCACCTCCCAACACCGTGCCGTTCTGCACCGGCAGCTCCGGGCAGGGCCCGATCCTCAACCTCCAACGGCCCGCCAACGTCACCTACAGCGGCAACGCCATCCCCATGGCCCGATACGCCTTCCCCGAAGGCTCCCGGCCCACCCTGGGCTACTGCCACCAGGTCGCCTTCACCGACGACCCCATCACCTCGACCCTGTCGGTCACCATGCACCTGCGCATCACCTGGCCCAGCGCCTCCGGCCAGCCTCCGAATCCGCCTCAGACGCTGCGCACCTGGACCAAGACCTGGGAGGTGCCCGGCGTCTGCCGCAGACCCGACTCCAGTCCCGAACCCCCGTCGGCCTGCAACCCCAGCCAGTACTACCTTGATCGCTGGGTCAGTGGCGGCTATCAGCAGTCCTTCGCCGAAACCGCCACCCTCACCGAATACCCCGAGCCCCAGCAGGCCGTTCGCACCCAGGTCGCCCGGTTCCTGACCGGGCGGCAAAAGGGCTACTACGACGCCGTCGTCACTGAGCTGACCACCCCCGGCAAGCCTCTCTTCCAGGCCAACGCCGACCTCACCACCGCTCTGCGCCTGCTGCAGGCCTACACCGCGGCCGGGTTCCCCACCGCTCTCAACGACGACGAACTCCTGCAGGTCCTGTTGCACGGCGCCGAACGCCTGCCCGCCGACACCCCCGGCGACACCACCATCACCACCATCTTCCGCACGGCGCAAAGCGCCTACAACTCCTGCGCCGCCACCTCCGACACGGCCTGCGCCGCCACTCTCAACCCCTTCGCCGGCCAGCAGCACGCCTGGCTGACCAACTGTCTGACCTGGTACAAGAACCAGTTGCCCGTCGCCCGGTGGAGCCAGGACCCGCTGGCCAACACCATCACGGCCTTCGCCTACCACACCGCCGACGCCCTGCGCCTGCGCTACGACCACCACTCCAAGAACCTCAAACAAAACAGCTACACCGAAACCCTCGCCCCCGTCACCACCGCCCACAAACTCCTCGAAACCTACGACACCATGACCCGTCCCTCCACCCGATGAAAGAGACCGGACGGAGCCCCTGGATGGAACCCGTCCACATGACAACCCGGATGCGCGGTCCGTGGCCTTCATTCGCCCCACCGACGTCTGTTCCCCATCTCATCCCGTCCAGGGAGTCAGAGGAATGACCATGCGAAGAGGAACCAATGCCCTGCGAGCGGCGAGCGTGCTGTGTGCGCTCCTGCTCCTCCCGATGGCGCCACCGGCGCAGGCCGCCGGAGGCACACTCGCCAACGCGCCGGCGCTGACCGTATCTGCGGGGAACCTCGCGGATACGGTCAAGGAGCCGGAGCCGGGGACAAAGAAAAAGGAGAAGGCGAAGAAAAAGGAGAAGTTCACGCCCTACACGCCGAACGAGCTCGACCGCGTCCAACTCCCCGACCTGTCGGGCACGCGGAAGGTCGAACCACCGAAGACGCGGCGGCTGGACCGGACTCCCGACGGCTTCCTCAAGCTCCCGCAGCAGCCCGCCGCCGCACCCACCACTGGCCCGGTAACCAACACGGTGGTGGGAAAACTCGAGGAGGCGACCCTGGAAGCGGGAGGACGGATCCGCGTCAAGGGATGGGCCGCGAACAGCGCCTACCCCGCCAAGACCGTCCAAGTGATCGGCGGCACATCAGGACAGGCGCAGGTCACAAGCTGGGCCAACACCCCGAGGCCGGGCACCCCCTACGGCGACGCGCACGGGTTCAACTTCGACGTCCAGATCCCACCGACCAGAGGGCTGCACCAGGTTTGCGTATCGGCGTTCTACACCACCACCAAGGTCACCGATCTCGGATGCATCGAGTTCGACTCCCGGGCGTTCGGCGCCGTCGAGTACCGGATTCCTCTCGCGGTCGTCGCATCGGGCGCGTACTCCGTGATCGGCGGCTGGATGATCGATCCTTATACCGCCTCCTACGCGACATTCAGTGGATTCCGGGACAAGCAAGAGTTTTTCCGCGGCTACAGCGCCGCCCTGCCGCGCCCCGACATCGCCCAGGCTTTCCCCACGTTCGGCCCCAATCATGGCTGGGAAGTGTGGATCAAGCATGACGGACTCGAAGGCACCCCCAGCGAGCTCTGTGTGAACGCCGACTCTGGAGGGGTGGGGAAACAGCTTGGCTGCATGACCCAGAACTCCCGGCACGATCCGTTCGGGGCGCTGGACGAAGTGCGCTGGCAGGGCGAGAACATCCTGGTCAAGGGCTGGGCGATCGACCCCGACACCCGCTCGCCGGTAGAGGTCTCGATCTTCGCGGACGGCAAGCTGGTCAAGACGGCCTCAGCCTTCCAGCTCCGTACCGACATCCGTGATGCCCATCCGGAGTATGGCGATTCCCATGGGTTCGAGACGACGATTCCCGCCGCCTTCGATGACCAGAAGATCACCGTCAAGCCGACGAACATCGGCCGTGCCGGTCCTCTCGGAGGCAAGGTGGAGTGGAAGATGAACTACGACGGCTCCTCTGGGCCGTGCCGCTGTATCGGGGAGAACTTCGAGTCGGGCTCGTACGACAAGACCGCCTACTCCACTTCGGGAGGCGTCGACCAGGCCATGCGGATCACCTCGGACAAGTCCCAGGTGGTGTCGGGAACCTTCTCGGCCTACGGTCAGGGCCTGCCCGGCTGGGAGTGGACGGAGTTCCTGTACTCGAACAGGACCAAGCTGAAGCTGAAGCGCTCGACGACCTACACGGTGACCTACCGGTACCGGATTCTCGGGCCTGCGAACTCCCAGGTCGAGAACTACTTCCTGGCGCGGACCCCCACCGGGGGATATAACCAGGACCGGTGGGGCGGGATGTGGACCGAGTCCACCGTCTCCGGGGTGAAAAGCAGGTCGTTGACGTTCACCACCGGTGCGTTCGACGACTATCACCTCATCTGGGGCGTCCACAACAGCGGTGCCATGACGGTCGACAACATTGTGATCAACGGTCCGGTGGGCTGACGATCCACGCCGTCTCAGCGGCATCGGACCACTGGCCGGCCGGACCGTAGCCGCTGGGCAGTGATCTCCACGGGTCACGCGCCCGCGGAGATCACTGCCATGTGCTTCGCGCCCGCTCAGCAAACGATGATCGAGTTCCACTCCACGGCCCCGTCCGATCGCTTGATCGGACGGGGTTTCATCGTTTCCGAGGTCCTGTGGTCGCTGGGCGGGCTGATTTCGGCTCGTGCGGTGGCCGTGGCGGAGGGCGCTGGTGGTGGTGGACCGCTGTGAGCGCGTGTGGGACCGGCCGGTGGGCGTGCGAAACCCAACGGTCGTCGTGGCGTTGTGCGGTTGGTGGCGGGGCGGATCACTCGCGAGGCGGTGGTCTGCTGTCGGCTTTGGGCGGGGCGAGGTCGTGCTCGTCAGGCGTTGTCGTGTCCTGAGGTGCGGGCTCCTCGGGGCGGTCGTGGACTTGCCGCCGGCTGAGCAGGATGTGCTGGTTGGCCAGGCAGACCATGAGCGTGGTCAGCAGCGTTTGGGCCACGAGGCCGTGCGCGAGCCGGTTCCTGGGGTCGCCGAGATCGATGTGGTGGCCCTTGATCCTGCCGTTGATGTCTTCGGTGTCGGCGAGGAACGCAGAAAGCCCGAGTCCACAGCGAGGACTCGGGCTTGTCTGTCAGTGACCTGCGGTGGAAGGAACCCGTCAGGCGACGCGGGACGCCGGTGCGGTCCAGGTGTTGCACGCGGCAGGGGAAGCGCCGGCGAAGCCTCGCTGCAGCCAGGCGGCCCGGTTCTTGCCCGTGCCGTGACTGCGTTCCTTGTTGACCTTCTCATCGCCGCTGCCCCGGTAGTGGTCCACGACCTCCTTCCAGTCCTCGCCCCGGTAGTTCTGCGACGACCAGACGCTGGCCATGAACACCGCTCCCAGGCAGTCGGCCTGCAGCTCCAGGCGGCGGCTCTGCGCCAGCGCCTGCGTCTTGGTGCGGGCCGGCATGTCTTTGTAGGCGGTCCACATGCCGGTGAGGTTCTGCACGTGGTGGGCGTACTCGTGTGCGATCAGGTGCAGCATCACCGGGTCGGCCGGTGCTTTTCCGCCCCAGGTCCCCCTAACTCGTGAACACCCCACCAGGTCAGAGGCCGTTTCCGATCAGTCGGGAACGGCCTTTTGCGTTGCTGAGTGACCAACTGGGTGACTACCTGCTGTGCTTGATCGCTGAGGTCAGTTCGGTGATCGCCATCACCACCGCCGTCAGAAGGAACGCCAGGCCGAAAGCCGCGACCATGATGACGAGCGACATCTCGGTGCCATCACCGCTCCCCGACGCAAGCGCCATCATGAAGCTGCCGCACAGCAGGACCAGCCAGCCGAGGAGCAGCGGAACCAGATAGAGCATGCGGTGACCGTTCACAGCGTCCCTTCGAAAATCTCGACGTTAATGGGCACAGATGATCCCGTACCGTTCACAGGTCTGGAAAGAGCTGATCCATAGCCTCAGCTCCTTCGAGAAGCACCTGGCGGAACTGCTTGCGGTAGACGGTCTCCGTCATCGAGGTGTTGCGGTGGCCGACCAGGCGGGAGATGTTTTCCAGGGGGATATCGGAGTCCGACAGCAGCGAGACGAAGCTGTGGCGCATCTCATGGGCGTTCACTCCTTCTCGTTCAGGTCGGCCTTCTTGAGTACGGACCGGAACGAGCGCCGGACGTTGTGCGCGTCTAGTTCCGTGCCGACCTTGGACGCGAACACGAGGTCGTTGTCCTGCCAGCTCTTCCCTGCTGCCTTGCGGGCCACGTCCTGGTGCTCACGGTGAAGCTTGAGAGCGTCCACGCAACGCCGCGGCATGGCCGGCGTGCGTCGGGACTTGCGGGTCCAGGATTGCTCCGTGCCACCCGGCGACTACGCGCCGACTGTCGACCCCGTCACGCTGCCGGTCACCTTCGCGGTGGTGTTCGTCGTCAACGGCCTGCTGGAGGAGGTCTTCTACATACGGCGCCCCGAAAAGTCCTGATTGGCGTAAGTCAAAAATGCATCCTAAGATCCGCTACCGGTATCCAGAGCCTTTTTGAACCGCCGATTCAAGGAGTCCATGTGACGCTGCTCAGCAGGCGAAGCTTTCTTCAGGCGAGTACCGCGATGGTACCCGCAGCCGTGTTCGGCGCGTCGCCTGTGCGGGCTAGCAGCGCCCCGGCGGTGGAGGTGTCCGGGGTCGCGCCCGCCGCGCTCGCCGGGTTCGACCGGGTCCTGAAGACCTACATCACTGAGCGCGACATCTCCTGTGCTCAGCTTGCCATCGTCAAGAACGGCAAGCTCGTCCTGGCGCGTGGTTACCGGTACTCCAGCGACGGCCGGGCCGTCCCCGTGGTGTCGCCCACCTCGCTTTTCCGGATCGCGAGCCTGAGCAAGCACATCACCGCCACCGCCATCATGCGCCTGGTCCAGGACGGCAAGCTAACCCTGGGCGCCTCGGTGGCCGGCCTGCTCGGCCTGTCCACCGCGGCGGATCCCCGGCTGGCCAGTGTGACGGTACTACGGCTGCTGCAGCACACCGGCGGCTGGGACAGCGCCATCTCGAAGGACTATCTGTATCTGGACCACGTGATCGCCGGCGCACTCGGCGTACCGCTGCCGATCACCCAGGACCACATCATCGCGTATGCGAGCAGCCGCCCGCTCGACTTCGCCCCCGGCAGCCGCTACGCGTACAGCAACTACGGCTACATGCTGCTCGGCCGGATCGTCGAGAAGGTCTCCGGTCAGAGCTACGAGTCCTACGTCAAGCAGAAGCTGCTGGCGCCCGTCGGCATCACCCGGTTGAAGCTCGGTCGTACGCTCCGCGCCGAGGCCGCGCCCGGCGAGGTGTTCTATGAGTCGCGTTTCACCAGTAAGACCGTCACGGATCCTACGGGCGCCGTGGTACCCACCCCGTACGGCGGCTTCAGCATGACCAACCGTGGCCCCGGCGGCGGCTGGCTGGCCTCCGCGGTGGACCTGGTCAGGTTCGCCGGGATCTTCAACGCGGCCGGTCCGGTGCTCAACGCGACCTCCATCGGCAAGATGTTCGCCAAGCCGGAGATCGGCGTCACCTCGAGCGGTTCCTGGTACGGCGCGGGCTGGTGGGTGCGCCAGGTGACCGGGCACCTCAACACCTGGCACGACGGCTCGCTGCCCGGCAGCTACACCTATCTGGCCCGGCTGCAGAACGGCTTCACCTACGCCGCGCTGTTCAACCGCCGGGAGGAGAGCGGCAGCCTCGACTTCGACGTGCTGAGCCCGCAGATCAACGCCGAGATCGGCAAGGTCACCACCTGGCCCACCACCGACCTCAGCTCTCGTTACTTCTGAGCGGCTCTCCCGCACCCGCCGGGCCGGTCACGGTTACGACGGGGGCGGGTCCGGCGGTCGGACACGGATCGAGGTGGCGCTGTCATCGGCGAAAGCGCTCCTCACGCTCTCGGGGGAGGCGCTTTACGGCACCTTCGAGCGAGTCGGGCTGGGGCCGGGTTCTTTCGTGAAAGGCCGAGTCGGCCATGCTCGCGGGCGTCGTCTGAGATCAGTGGGCGCCGTCGACGGAGTGGAAGCGGATGTCGTGGCTGCCGGCGTCTGCGGCCGCGAAGCGCAGCAGGCGGATGCCCTCCTCGGTCGCGGCGGCCTCGTCGCGTCTTCCCAGAGGTTCGAAAAGCTTGACGACCAACGTCGCCGTACCCTCCTTGTCGCGTTTGATGGCCCAGAGTCCGCGCACGAAGCCGTCCACGGTCATCGCCGCCTCGGCGATGGTGTGCTTGCGCTGCTCGTCGGTTATCAGGCGGGTCCGATCGGCGTGGGCGAGCACCACGTTGTCGAGTGCGGCCAGGAAGCGGACCGGCGCGGGAACGTCCGGACCGGATCTGTTCGTAGATCACGCCGCGGCTCATGCTGACACCGTCCTCCGCGACGGTGCCCCGCACATGTCAATGAGCGACGTGGAAGCGCGGGGAGTACATCGGGGGCACGCGACTCGTATGGCGTCGCCGAGCACGGATGCCGTGCGGACCTGATGGCGTGCGGCGGACACTACGCAGTGGCTGGTCGCCGGGCGGGACGGTACGGCCTCAACACCACTGAGCTGGGCGACCACAGTGATCCCCAAGAGTTTCACAAGTGGCCTCTGTGATTTTGAGCGAGCACATTCCAATCGGGGAAAGGGCTCCTCCGAGATGACCGACTTCGACATGACCGCTCGCCGGCTCGACGACGGCGAGCCCGCCGCCGTCACCGGTGGCATGGCCCCGAACGTCGACCGGCTCAACTTCGACTGACGCGACGCCGTCGTCTCGTCCCTGCCGTAGTCGGTCGGTATCTGTGGGGTGCCTGCGCGGGCGTCCCCCACACCCCGGAAAACCGGCCGGCCTTCCCCACGACCGCTTCCACCGGCTGTCGTCGATCTGCCCCTTCCTGCCGACACGGCGGGACGGACGCCGAGCGACTTCTGTACTCCTGTGGCGGCGTTTCACATCTCCAGCAAAGGCACCACTGTTTTCGGCCCTTGGCGTGTACCCCCTGGATGACGTCCCCTACGACAGCTGAGCATGCGACGCGTCTCGGATTCATACGTCTGCTTACCCTGCGGAAGGACCATTTCCTGTGCGCGCCGACGAGACGGTACGTAATCCAACGAGCAATTCCGATGAGCGGATCGCGATCGTCGGAGTGTCCTGCCGGCTTCCCAAGGCGCCGAATCCGGAGGCGTTCTGGCGGTTGCTCCGGGATGGTGTGGACGCACTGACGCCCGTGCCCGAGGGCCGGTGGGACATTGAGCCGGGAGATGACGCCTCTCCGGATCACGCGGGTGTCCGGCACGGTGGATTCCTCGACGGGGTCGCCGAGTTCGACGCGGGCTTTTTCGGGATTTCGCCCCGTGAGGCCGTCGTCATGGATCCCCAGCAGCGGTTGATGCTGGAGCTGGCCTGGGAGGCGCTCGAAGACGGGGGCATCCTCCCCGCATCCCTGGCCGGTAGCCGGACGGCGGTTTTCGTCGGGGCGACAGGGGATGAGTACGCCCGGTTGCTGGATCGGCAGGGAACCGCCGCCATCTCTCAGCACACCCTGACGGGGCTGAACCGGGGCCTCATCGCCAATCGCGTGTCGTACGCCCTGGGGTTGCGGGGGCCCAGCCTGACGGTGGACGCCGCGCAGGCTTCGTCCCTGGTCGCCGTCCATCTGGCGGTCGAGAGCCTGCGGAGCGGGGAGTCGGCTCTCGCGCTGGTGGGCGGGGTGAACCTCGACATCCTGCCGGAGGGGACCCTGGCTGCGGCAAGGTTCGGTGGTCTGTCCGCGGATGGCCGTTGTTTCACCTTCGATGCCCGCGCGAACGGGTTCGTACGCGGCGAGGGCGGGGTCGTCGTCGTGCTCAAGCCGCTGGCTCGCGCGTTGGCGGACGAGGACCGGATCTACTGCGTGATCCGGGGCAGCGCGGTGAACAACGACGGTGCCACCGATGGGCTGACCGTGCCCGACACCGATGCCCAGGCGGACGTGGTGCGGCGCGCGTGCGCGCGGGCCGGTGTCTCGCCCGTACAGGTGCAGTACGTGGAGTTGCACGGCACCGGGACCAGGCGCGGCGATCCGATCGAGGCCGCCGCCCTCGGTTCGGCGGTAGGCGCCTTTCGCCCGGTGGACAGCCCGCTCGTCGTCGGGTCCGTCAAGACGAATGTCGGTCATCTGGAGGCGGCCGCCGGAATCGTGGGCCTGCTCAAAGTCGCCCTGAGCATCGAGGCGCGGACGTTGCCGGCGAGTTTGAACTTCAAATCGCCTTCTCCGGCCATCCCGCTCGACGAACTGAATCTGCGCGTGCGGACGGCTTCGGGTCCCTGGCCTCATCCGGATCGGCCCCTGATCGCCGGCGTCAGCTCGTTCGGGATGGGAGGTACCAACGCTCATGTGATCATGGAGGAGGCGCCGCCGGTCGCTGAGCCCTCGTCGGCCGGCCTCGTGGAGGACCCTGGCGGGCCGGGGGTGGTGCCCTGGGTGGTCTCGGGCCGGTCGGAGGCGGCGTTGGCCGCGCAGGCCGCCCGGTTGGCGGAGTGCGTCGAGGCCGATCCCGGGCTGCGTCCCGTGGATCTGGGCTACAGCCTCGCGACCACGCGTACCGCCTTCGAGCATCGGGCGGTGGTGTTGGGGAGCGAGCGCGGCGACCTTCTCCGGGGCCTGACCGCGCTGGCCGGGGACGCCGCGACGCCCAACCTCGTGCGGGGCACGCCCGTGCCCGGCAAGACCGTGTTCGTCTTCCCCGGCCAGGGGTCCCAGTGGGCCGGCATGGCCGTCGAACTCTCCGAAGCCTCCGCCGCGTTCGCCGGGGCGCTCGACGAGTGCGCCGAGGCCCTGGCTCCACATGTTCGCTGGAACCTCGGTGAGGTACTCCGTGATCCCGCCGCCCTCCAGTCCGTCGAGGTCGTGCAGCCCGCTCTGTTCGCGGTGATGGTCTCCCTCGCCCGGCACTGGGAGGCGCACGGGGTGCACCCCGAGGCCGTGGTCGGGCATTCCCAGGGTGAGATCGCCGCGGCCTGCGTCGCCGGTGCGGTGAGCCTGGCGGACGCCGCCCGGATCGTGGCCCTGCGCAGCCGGGCCCTCACCCGCCTCGCCGGTACGGGTGGGATGGCCTTCCTGGGGCTCCCCGCCGACGAGGTCCGCGGCGAGTTGGCCGTTCGGCGCGGGCGTCTGGCCGTCGCCGCCGTCAACGGCCCCGCCGCGACCGTCGTGTCCGGAGACGCCGACGCCGTCGCCGAGATAGTGGCGGACCTGCAAGCCAGGGGAGTCCACGCGCGGGTCATCGCGGTCGACTACGCCTCCCACTGCGCACATGTGGAGGTGCTACGGGAGCCGATCCTCGACGGGCTCGGTTCGATCAAGCCGTCTTTTGGCCGGGTCCCTTTCCATTCGACCGTCACCGGCGAGATCATGGATACCGCCGGGCTCGACGCCGACTACTGGTATCGGAACCTTCGCCGGCCGGTCGACTTCGAACACGCGGTCCGCGGTCTGCTGGCCGCGGGATACCACCGCTTCATCGAGATCAGCCCGCACCCCGTACTGACCACCGCGATCATGGACACGGCCGCTGACGCGGATTCCCCTGTCGCCGTCATCGACTCACTGCGTCGTGACGACGGCGGCTCCGCTCGCTTCCGAACCTCACTCGCCCACGCTCACGTCAGCGGCGCACCGGTCGACTGGACCACCACACTCACCGCCGGCCGGCGGGTCTGCCTGCCGACCTATGCCTTTCAGCGTCGGTCGTACTGGCCCGGCGCGGCGGCGGGGGACGGGGCCGGCGAGCTCCGGCCGGTCGATCGGACGCCGGACGTCCCCGGTACGGAGACCTCGCCGCTCTCCGGCCGGCTGACCGCGGCGAACGCGGAGGAGCGGCCGCGGGTCCTGCTGGAGTTCGTGCGGGCACACACCGCGGCGGTCATGGGCCATGCCGGTCCGGACGCCGTCGAGCCCGGGCAGATGTTCAAGGACCTGGGGTTCGACTCGCTCATGGCGGTCGAACTCGGCAACCGGCTGACCGACGCGGCCGGGCTGCGACGCGATGCCACGCTCGTCTACGCCCATCCCACCCCCGAAGCGCTCGCCCGCCACCTCGGCGAGGCGGTGCGGGGCGGCGGCCGCACGGGAGCAGCGCGAGACGAGGACGCGGAGGTCAGAGCCGGCGAACCGATCGCGATCATCGGAATGGCCTGCCGTTATCCGGGCGGTGTCGGTTCACCGGAGGATCTGTGGCGGCTGGTGGCGGACGAGGTCGACGCGACGGGGCCGTTCCCGCCCGATCGAGGGTGGGATCTGAGCCGGCTGTACGACCCGCGGCCGGGAGTGCCGGGCCGGACCTATGTCCGGCGTGGCGGTTTCCTCGACGCCGCCGCCTTCGACGCCGACTTCTTCGGGATCGGCCCCCGCGAGGCCGCCGCGATGGATCCCCAGCAGCGGCTGCTGCTGGAGGTCGCCTGGGAGGCGTTCGAACGGCCCGGCATCGATCCGGCCACGCTGCGTGGCGCACCTGTCGGGGTGTTCGTCGGCGCCGGAGCCCAGGAGTACGGCCCGCGCCTGTACGAACCGGCGGAGGGCCACAACGGTTACCTGCTGACCGGGAACTCGCCCAGCGTCGCGTCCGGGCGGATCGCGCACACGTTCGCCTTCGAAGGCCCGAGCATCACGGTCGACACAGCCTGCTCCTCCTCCCTGGTCGCCATGCACCTCGCCTCCCAGGCCCTGCGTCAGGGCGAATGCTCGATGGCACTGGCCGGTGGTGCCGCCGTCTTGTCCAGCCCCGGATTGTTCGTCGAGTTCAGCATGCAGCGGGGGCTGTCCCACGACGGCCGGTGCAAGCCCTTCGCCGCCCAGGCCGATGGCACCGCCTGGGGGGAGGGCGTCGCTCTCGTACTCATGGAGCGCCTGTCCGATGCCCGGCGTCTGGGTCACCAGGTGCTCGCGGTGATCCGGGGATCGGCGGTGAACCAGGACGGCGCGAGCAACGGTCTGACCGCGCCGAACGGGCTGTCGCAGCAGCGTGTGATCAGGCAGGCGCTGACGGCCGCCGGGCTCGGCGAAGGCGACGTGGACGCGGTGGAGGCCCACGGCACCGGTACCACCGTGGGCGACCCGATCGAGGCCCAGGCCATCATCGCCACCTATGGCCAGAACCGGCCGGTCGATCAGCCGCTGTGGCTGGGGTCGATGAAGTCCAACATCGGCCATACCCAGGCCGCGGCCGGGGTCGGCGGTGTGATCAAGATGGTCATGGCGATGAAGCGTCGCATCCTGCCCAAGACCCTGCACGTCGACGAGCCCAGCCCGCACGTCGACTGGGCGGGTGGGGCCGTGTCGCTGCTCACCGAACCGCGGCCGTGGCTCCCGTACGGGCGGCCGCGGCGGGCGGCGGTGTCGTCCTTCGGGATCAGCGGCACGAACGCGCACCTCATCTTGGAGGAGCCGCCGTCGGTCGCCGAACCCACGGCGGCTGACTCCACGGACGTGGGCACAGCGGAGCATCGTGCGCTGCCTTGGCTCCTGTCGGGCAAGTCCGAGGGGGCGCTGCGTGCGCAGGCCGCTCGACTGGCGGAGTTCGTCCGGGCCGATCCGGAACTGCGGCCGGTCGACGTGGCCTACAGCCTGGCCACCGCCCGCGCCGTGTTCGAGCATCGCGCGGCGGTGATGGGAGGCGAACACGCGGACTTCCTCCCCGGCCTGACCGCGCTGGCCGAGGGAGTCGCGGCCCCCAACGTCTGCCAGGGCGTGCCCGCGCACGGCAGGACGGTGTTCGTCTTTCCCGGGCAGGGCTCTCAGTGGGCGGGCATGGCCGTCGAACTGGCCGAACACTCACCGGTCTTCGCCGAGGCGCTCGCCGAGTGCGCGGACGCCCTGGCTCCGTACGTTCCGTGGGACCTGCATGAGGTGCTTCACGATGCAGGCGCTCTGGCCCGTGTGGACGTCGTGCAGCCCGCCCTGTTCGCCGTCATGGTGTCCTTGGCCCGGAACTGGGAGGCCCATGGCGTTCGCCCGGACGCGGTCGTCGGTCATTCCCAGGGAGAGATCGCCGCGGCGTGTGTCGCGGGAGCCCTGTCCTTGGCGGACGCCGCGCGTGTCGTCGCCCTGCGCAGCCGGGCACTGACCGCGCTCGCCGGTACCGGTGGCATGGCGTTCCTGGGCGTGCCGGCTGATCGTGTCCGCGAGGAACTGGCCGGTTGGCGAGGGCATCTGTCGGTGGCCACGGTCAACGGTCCGGCCGCCACCGTAGTGTCGGGGGACGCGGACGCGGTCGAGGAGATCATGGCCGTCTACCGGGCCAGAGGGGCGCAGGCCCGGAGGGTCGCGGTGGACTACGCCTCTCACTGCCCGCACGTGGAGGCTCTTCGTGAGCCGATCCTCGAAGCGCTCGCCGCGATAGCGCCACGGGCGGGGCGGATCCCGTTCTACTCCACCGTCACAGGCGAGGTGCTGGACACCGCGGGACTGGACGCGGGCTACTGGTATCGCAACCTGCGCCATGGTGTGGAGTTCGAGCGTACGATCCGTACCCTGATCCAGGATGGACACGACCGTTTCGTCGAGGTCAGCCCGCATCCGGTGCTGACCGGTGCGATCGAGGACACGGCGGTCGACGCGGGAGCCACCGTCGCGGTCATCGAGTCGCTGCGCCGCCAGGAGGGCGGGCCGGCGCGGTTCAGCGCCTCGCTTGCCGACGCCTGGGTCAGCGGCGCGCCGGTCGACCCGATGCCGCTCCTCGGAGCCGGACGCCGCCGCGATCTGCCGACGTACGCGTTCCAGCGCCGGTCCTACTGGCTGACTCCCGCCCTCGGTGCGGGCGACGTGACGCGGGCAGGGGTGGATGCGGCGGACCATCCGTTGCTGGGCGTGGCGGTGGAGGTGGCCGACGGCGCCGGTGTCATCCTCACGGGTTCGTTGTCGCGAAGCGCGCACCCGTGGCTGGCCGATCACGCGGTGCTGGGCCGGGTGCTGCTGCCGGGCGCCGCGTTCGCGGAACTGGCGCTGCACGCGGCGGACCGTCTGGACTGTGGGGGGATCGAGGAGCTGACACTGGAGGCGCCGCTGGCGGTGCCGGATGAGGGCGGGCAGGTGTCCGTCCAACTTCTCATCGCCGGACCCGGCGATGAGGGGCGGCGCTCGTTCACGATCCATTCTCGCCGGGGCGGGGCCTCGGCGGACGGGGACCGGTGGACGCGGAACGCCTCCGGAGTGCTGGCACCCCTGATCGTCGGCAAGGAGGAGCACCTGGCGGTGTGGCCGCCCGCAGGTGCGACGGCGATGGCGCTCGACGGAGCGTACGAGCGGCTGGCCGAGCGGGGATACGGTTATGGGCCGGCTTTTCAGGGGGTGCACGCGGTCTGGCGGCGGGGCGAGGAGATCTTCGCCGAGGTGCGGCTGCCCGAGCCGGTGGTCAGCGACGGCTACGGAATTCACCCGGCGCTGCTGGACGCGGCCCTGCAGACGATCCTCGTAGCCGGCGTGGGTGCCGACGCCGTACGATTGCCGTTCTCCTGGAGCGGGGTGCGCCTGTTCGCCACAGGGGCGCGGACGTTGCGCGTCCGGGTGTCCCCTACATCCGCTGACGCCGTCAGCCTGGTCTGCGCCGACTCGGGCGGGGCGCCGGTCGCGCTGGTGGAGGAGCTCACGCTCCGGCCCGTGAGCGCGGAGCAGCTGGGCCTCCTCGACCGTCCCGTTGCCGGTGAGGGGCGTGACGAGGGGATGCACCTGCTCGCCTGGACGCCGATCGACGCGGTCGAGACGCCGATGAACACCGCCTCGGACACCACCTCGACCTGGGGGGTCGTACGGCTCGGCGCCGACGGGCAGGACCGCCCGGGGGCGGAGCCGCTTGCCGGCCTTCCGTCCGGTCGACGGTTCGCCGGTCTGGATCAGCTGCGCGCGTGGCTCGACGATCACCCGGTCCCCACCGGACCAGGCGTGGTGGTCGCCGTGGTGGACGCGGACAAGAACTGGGAGAGCGCCTCCGCGGCCGCCGGCCGTGTCGAAAACGTGCTGAGCCTGGTGCGGGGCTGGCTCGCTGACGAGCGGTTCGACGGGTCGCAGCTGGTGGTGGTGACACGCGGTGCGGTCGCGGCGCTTGACGGCGAGGGTGTCAGCGACGTGGCGGCCGCGGTGTGGGGGCTGGTCCGTACCGCGCAGACCGAGAATCCGCAGCGGCTGGCGCTGATCGACGTGGACGGACGTCAGGCGTCGGACGCCGCGCTGCCGGGTGCGATCGGGACCGCGTCGACGGGAGGCGAGTCCCAGCTCGCGGTTCGTGAGGGGCGGCTGCTGGCGGCACGGGTGGTCCCGTATCCGGCTCAGAGGGGTGCGCTGGTGCCGCCGGGGCGGAGCGGCTGGCGGCTGGAGGTGACCGAGCAGGGCGGTCTGGACGCCCTGGCGTTGGTCGGCCGCCCGGAGTTGGTCGGTGGGCTGGAGCCCGGGCAGGTCCGTGTCGCGCTGCGGGCGGCCGGGCTGAACTTCCGGGATGTGCTCATCGCACTGGACATGCTGGCCGACCGCAGGGTGCTCCGGGAGGGTGCCGGAGTCGTCGTCGAGGTCGGCGCGGAGGTCACGGGAGTGCGGCCGGGCGACCGGGTGATGGGGTTGTTCCCGAACGGCGCCGGGCCGGTGACGGTGACGGATCAGCGCCTGGTCGCCCGGATACCGGGAGGCTGGTCGTTCGCACAGGCGGCCGGGGTGCCGGTGGTGTTCCTGACCGCGTTCCACGGGCTTGTGGACCTGGCCGGACTGAGGCCGGGGGAATCGCTCCTGGTTCACGCGGGAGCCGGCGGTGTGGGCATGGCGGCGATCCAGCTGGCCCGGCATCTGGGTGCGGAGGTCTACGCGACCGCGAGCGACGGCAAGTGGGACATCCTGCGCGGCCTCGGGGTGGACGACGGGCGGATCGCCTCCACCCGGGACCTGGCCTTCACCCAGCGTTTCCGGCGAGCCACCGGGGGGCGCGGTGTGGATGTGGTGCTGAACTCACTGGCGCGGGAGTTCGTCGACGCCTCCCTCGATCTGCTGCCCCGTGGGGGCCGTTTCATCGAGATGGGCAAGACCGACCTACGCGACCCCGATGAGATCGCCAGGGCCCATCCCGGCGTCGCCTACCAGGCGTTCGACCTGTTGCGGCTGGAACCCGATCGTGTTCAGCGGATGCTCGTGGAGCTGGTCGGGCTGTTCGAACGGGGAGTGCTCCAGCCGTTGCCGGTGACCTGCTGGGATATCCGGCAGGCTCCGCAGGCCTTCCGGTTCATGAGTCAGGCCCGTCATGTCGGGAAGATCGTGCTTACGGTGCCCGCGCCGTTCGACCCGGAGGGTACGGTTCTGATCACCGGTGGAACCGGGACGCTGGGCTCGTTCGTGGCCCGGCACCTCGTCCGCCGGCACGGCGCCCGCAGGCTCCTGCTGACCAGCCAGCGCGGACCGGACGCCGAAGGGGCCTCGGAACTGGCGGCGGAACTCGGCGCACTCGGCGCGCGGGTGGAGATCGTCGCATCCGACATCGGCGACCGCGACGCTCTGGCCGGCCTGCTCGCCGGACGCGAGCTGACCATGGTGGTCCACGCCGCGGGCGTGTTGCGCGACGGTGTCATCGGCTCCCTGACATCGGAGCGGTTCTGGGAGGTGTGGCGCCCGAAGGCCCAGGCGGCCTGGACCCTGCACGAGCTCACCCGCGATCAGGACCTGACCGCGTTCGTCATGTTCTCCTCCGCCCTCGGTACGCTGGGCGGCCCCGGGCAGGCCAACTACGCCGCCGCCAACGCCTACCTCGACGCCCTGGCCCATCACCGCCATACCCGTGGCCTGCCCGGCCTCTCCCTCGCCTGGGGACTGTGGGAACAGGGCAGTGGTATGACAGGGGGCCTCACCAGCACCGACCTGCGGCGGATGACCCGCTCGGGCCTCAAACCCCTCACCGCCGAGTCCGGGCTCGCCCTGTTCGACAGGGCGTTGTCGACCGGCGATCCGTTCCTGCTGCTCACGGAGTTCGACGGGGCGGCGCTGGTCGCCGCGGCCCGTGAGGGGACCGTGCCGCCGCTGCTGCGGGGGCTGGTCCGCACACCGGCCCGGCGCACCGCCGGTGCCGCCGCTCCATCAGGCACCGTCTCGCTCGCCGAACAGCTCGCCGGGCTGACCGAAGTCGCCCAGCACGGCCTGTTGCTCGACATGGTCCGCGGTCACGTGGCCGCCACCCTCGGGCACGCCGACTCCGCCGGCGTCGACGTCCGCCGCGCGTTCAAGGAGGTCGGCTTCGACTCCCTGTCCGCGGTCGAACTTCGCAACCGCCTCAACACGGCCACCGGCCTGCGCCTCCCCTCCAGCCTCATCTTCGACCACCCGACTCCGGAGGCGGTCGCGCTCCACCTGCACGCCACGGTCGCCGGGCCCACCGCTGAGGCCGACCCGGAGGAGAGCGCCGTACGCGCCACGCTCGCCGCCATTCCGCTGTGGAAGCTACGCGAAACCGGACTGATGGAGCAGTTGCTGGCCCTCGCCAACGGTTCACCGGCACACGACACCGTGCGAATTCCGAGTACCGACGACATCGACGCCATGGACCCCCGTGACCTTCTAGAACTGGCCCACGACTATTCCTCGTGGCCGGGTGAATCGGAGAGTTGAGATGAAGGCATCCGACGAAGAGCTCGTCGAGGCGCTGCGCCGCTCTCTGAAAGAGATCCAGCGGCTGAAGCAGGCCAATCAGCGTTCGGCCGACCGGGCACGCGAACCGATCGCCATCGTGGGCATCGGTTGCCGTTATCCGGGCGGGGTGCGCTCGGCGCGGGATCTGGGGCGGTTGGTCGCGGACGGGGTGGACGCACTCGGGGCGTTTCCCGTCAACCGAGAGTGGGACCTTGACGCCTTGTTCCATCCGGATCCTGATCACGCCGGAACCACGTACGCGCGAGAGGGAGGGTTCCTGCACGACGCGGATGGGTTCGACGCGGAGTTCTTCGGCATCTCGCCCCGTGAGGCGCTGGGGATGGATCCGCAGCAGCGGTTGCTGCTGGAGGTCGCCTGGGAGACGCTCGAACACGCGGGCATCGACCCGGCCGGCTTGCGCGGCACCGCGACAGGGGTGTTCGTCGGAGCTCTGACCTCCGAGTACGGCCCCCGCTTGCACGAGCCGACCGCGGGCTACGACGGCTACCTGCTGACCGGGAGCACCCTCAGCGTGGCGTCCGGCCGCATCGCGTACACACTGGGCTTGGAGGGGCCGGCGATCACGGTGGACACCGCGTGTTCCTCCTCGCTGGTGGCGATCCATCTGGCCGTTCAGGCGTTGCGCCGGGGTGAATGCGAGCTGGCGCTGGCCGGCGGTGTCACGGTCATGGCGACCCCGGGGATGTACGTGGAGTTCGCGCGACAGCGGGGGCTGGCGCCCGATGGGCGGTGTAAGTCGTTCGCCGCGGCGGCCGATGGGACCGGCTGGGGCGAGGGCGCCGGGATGCTGCTGCTGGAGAGGTTGTCCGATGCCCGTCGTCTGGGTCACCCGGTGCTGGCGGTGATTCGGGGGACGGCGGTGAACCAGGACGGGGCTTCCAACGGCCTGACGGCTCCCAGCGGTCCTTCGCAGCAGCGTGTCATTCGTGCTGCTCTGGCGGAGGCGGGGTTGGCCGCCGCGGAGGTGGACGCGGTGGAGGCGCACGGGACCGGGACCACGTTGGGCGATCCGATCGAGGCGCAGGCGATCCTCGCCACCTATGGGCAGGACCGGCCGGCCGATCGGCCGTTGTGGCTGGGGTCGCTGAAATCCAACATCGGCCACACCATGGCCGCCGCCGGCGTGGGCGGTGTGATCAAGATGGTGGTGGCGATGGAGCGGGGGGTGTTGCCGAGGACGTTGCATGTGGATGAGCCGAGTCCGCATGTGGATTGGTCTGCGG